>JANXUW010000156.1 GCA_025351985.1 Pseudolysobacter sp. | reverse complement strand
GCCTTGGTCGCGGCATACACCGACGAATTCGTCGCACCGACGTGTGCATTGATTGACGTATTGAGCACCACCGACGCGGGGTATGCAAAGACAGGCAGCAAAGCCTGAATCAGAAAGTACGGCCCCTTGACGTTGATGTCGAACGAGCGATCGAACATGTCTTCCGTCCACGCTTCGATCGGCATCCAGACCGATACGCCCGCGTTGAGAAAGGCGATATCGAGCTGACCATAGTGAGCCTGGACGGCTTGCGCCAACTCCTTCTGCGCGGCCACGCTGACTGAATCGGCGCGCAGCACCAGAACCTCGCTACCCAGTTCAGCCTGGGCCCTTGCGATGGAATCCGGGTTGACGCCGGTGACGATGACGCGTGCGCCTTCGGCGAGAAACTGCTTGGCCGTTTCCAGGCCAATGCCGCTGGTGCCGCCGGTGATGAGAGTACGTTTACCTTGCAATCTGGACATGAAAATTCTCCTGTAGGTTATGGATGAGCAGCCAACCTTGGCTGCCATGTAATGAACTATGCACTCATGTAACAAATTGGATAAGATCGTATTTTTGAATATGTTTCATGCTTAAATAGCATGAATAAAGGATTTCACTTGGACCGATTTTTGTTGATGACATGCTTCGCCCGTGCTGTTGAGACAGGCAGCTTCTCCGCTGCGGGCCGCGACTTGGGGCTGGGGCAGCCGAACGTCAGCCGCTATGTGGCTGCACTGGAAGATCATCTGCAAACCCGGCTGCTGCACCGATCAACGCGCAAGCTTGCCCTCACGCCGGAGGGGGAGCGCTACTACGCGGAAGTCCGTCGAATTCTTGATGCCGTGGACGAATCGGAGTCATCGTTCAGGGAGAACGTCGCTCCATCCGGATTGCTGCGCGTCGCCTGTCCGACCGCGCTGGCGCACGTATTCGTGTTGCCGCATGTGCCCACGTTCCTGGAACGCTATCCAGGCTTGGAGCTGGATCTCCAGATCAATGACCGCTATGTGAATCTGGTCACTGAAGGCGCTGAACTCGCGATTCGGATCGGGCATCTGGAAGACAGCGCACTGCGCGCGCGACGCATCGGTTTGTTCGAGCGCGTGTGTGTTGCCAGCAAGAGCTATCTGGCCAGACGCGGAGTCCCCGTTACACCTGACGATCTACGCGGGCACGATTGCGTGATCTATACCCTACTGTCGTCCGGCGCCACATGGCGTTTTCGGGATACCGAAGTTCCGGTAACGGGCAGGTTTCGGGTCAACTCACCGGAGGCCGCACGCGAATCTGTCAACGCGGGGCTGGGGATCGGAATCGGGCCGGAATGGCTGTACGAGGAAGGGCTGAAGAACGGCAATCTGCAATTGCTGTTGACGGGATACGCTGCCCCGCCTGTGCCCATTCAAATCGTTTACGTTGCGAACAGGCTTCTTCCGAAGCGGGCCATTGTATTCATGGATTTCATTGCCGAAGCATTTTCAAAGGTTCCGGCACTCAACGCTTGCGATGAGTGACCTCAATTGCACTATTTATCCGGCCCTCAAATAGATTCACGCAGCGTACTTGACGCGCGGATCCTGGAAGTACGCCTTGACGCGCTCCGGCTCGGTGGCGACGATCTGCATGTGATCCTCCGCGGCAGCGCGTAGTTTGGACTTCGTGCGGATGGGTACCTTGCGGCGGATGACATGCTTCAGATCGGCGTTCAAGCGTTCCTCGGGATTGAGTTCCGGGCTGTAACTGGGCAGATAGAAGACTTCCATCTCATGCGCGTGTTGAGCGAGCCACGCTTTCACGGGTTTGCAGTGATGCACGCCGAGGTTGTCCAGGATCAGGAACACCTTGCGCCCAGCATCGGTGATCAACGATTCGAGGAACTCGATGAGTTTCTCGTGATTGAACGCACCATCGATGATCATCCAGCGCGCCTTGCCCTGATTGGTCACGCTGGCGATCATGGAGAGTTTCTGGCGCGTGCCACCGATGGCCATCACGACCGGTGTCTTTCCTTTGGGGGAATAGCTGCGGCCCCGCACATCGGTGTTCAGCAAGGCCGTTTCGTCGCCCCAGTGAATCTCGCCAGCCTGTGCCTTGGCGCGTGCTGCGATGGCCGGATAGGTCTCATCCATCCATTCCTGTACCGCCTGGGGCGACTGTTCGTAGGCGCGCTTGATCGGCTTTTGCGGTGTGAAGCCCCACCGGGCCAGATACTTGCCGACCGAGCGCACATGCAACGCGACACGACACTCGCGTTCGATGAGTTGCATCACCGCCGCGCGGCTCCATAACGCGAAATCCATCTTCAATCGCATGCAATGAACAGGAAATCACACTATTTGTGGGCCTGATCTATAGAAAAACTTGCGCTTGGTTTCGTAGGCGTGAATCCCTGAGCATCGTCAGGGATTCACGCGACGCACGTAGACGTGGTTGAGGGTGAATCCGCTCCATGCGCCATTGCTGCCCGCGTTGGCCGGATTGCCGAACCATAGCGACGTCGGGTGCGTCAGGCCCGCGATGGAGTGCTGCAAGCGGCGCG
>JANXUW010000139.1 GCA_025351985.1 Pseudolysobacter sp. | reverse complement strand
CCGTTGCGCCGATCGCGCCCGTGGCTCCCGTTGCGCCGGTCAGGCCATTCGCACCGGTTGCGCCTGTCGCACCAGCGGGACCGGCGACCGTGCTCGCCGCACCCGTGGCGCCGGTCAAGCCAATCGCACCCGTGGCTCCGGTCACGCCGGTCGGCCCGGCGACGGTGCTCGTAGGGCCGGTGGCACCCGTGCTGCCGGTGGCCCCTGTCGGTCCGGTCAGCCCGGTCACGCCGGTGTTTCCGCTCGGGCCGGCAATCGTGCTGGCAGCGCCTGTCGCACCGATGCTGCCGGTGGCACCGGTGGCGCCAGTAAATCCGGTCGCACCGCTGACGCCGGTAGGTCCGACCACCGTGCTGGCGGCGCCCGTGGCACCGGTTGCTCCGGTCGAGCCGATCGGTCCGGTGATGCCGATGGCACCCGTGCCACCGGTCGGCCCGGCCACGGTACTGGCCGCGCCGGTGGCGCCGATAGACCCTGTGGAACCTGTCGATCCGGTATTGCCGATGGCGCCGGTGGCTCCGGTAAAACCGGTCGGGCCGGCGATTGTGCTGGCAGCGCCCGTGACGCCGGTCGCGCCGGTGACGCCGATTTGTCCGCTGACACCAGTCGGCCCGGTGGGGCCCGCAACCGTGCTGGCCGCGCCCGTAACACCGGTCGAACCGGTATTGCCGGTGGCACCAGTCACACCCGTGTTACCGGTTGGCCCGATCAAACCCGTGGCGCCGGTCGGGCCGATCAACGAGCCTGCCGCGCACGCGCCAACGACACCCGTGGTCATGTTGAAACACAGCGGATCGGCTTGGCTCGCCGCGGCCGACAACCCGCTGATAACAAGGTTGCCGCTAGCGATCACGAAGTCGCCGCCGCTCGGTGGCGTGACCGTAACGTTCTGCGCGGCGGCGACCGATACGGTCAGCACATTGGCGATGGCAAGGGTCAGCAGCGAACGACGCAGGGACAAGACAGACATGGCAACTCCGGATTGAAATCAGACGAATGAATCGGCAAAACCAGACATGGCAAACGATCAATGCGTGTGGGCGCGAACGCAAAAATCAGCGGCAGCCGCGAGCAACTAATCCGCGGGGAGCGACGCGACCAACGCGCGGGAACATCTGCGCAGCGGCTTGCACGCTGCGTGCAAAAACCGCAGCGACCGAAGCATCTGCGGAAAAGACTGTTGTTGATTTCGGACTCCCCTTCCGCCGTGGAGCGTAACCGAATATCCGACACGAGGACAGCCGGCAAACCAGGCTGCAGCGCGTCAATGCGCTAGTGTCGGCGCGCGCGTGCCGACACGCATGATGATCTCGTGCAATGCATCCAGGCCGTCGAACAGGGCGGCCGGACCCGGCTGCAAAATGATCGACGATTTGATTTCGTAGAGATGACCATTGCGCACTGCCGGGATCGCATTCCAGCCCGTGCGCGCGGCGACTTTATCCGGTCGGAATTTCTTGCCGCACCACGAGCCGATGATGATTTGCGGCGCACGCCGGACCACCTCGTCGGGATCGGCAATGATGCGCGCGCGGCCCAAAGATTCTGCCGCGAGCTCGGGAAAAATATCGTCGCCGCCGGCGATCCGCACGAGTTCCGCTACCCAGCGGATCGCGCTGATTTGCGGCTCGTCCCATTCCTCGAAATACACGCTCGACCGTTGCGGCAAACGCGCGGCGGCGGTGCGGATGTCGGCGATGTGTTGTTCGGCTTTGCAAGCGAGTTCATCGGCCCGCGCATACGCGCCGACCATCGCACCGAGGCGTCGGATCAACGCGATGATCTCGTCGACCGAACGATGATTGGTCACCCAGACTTCGATACCACATTTGATCAGCGCCGCGGCGATGTCGGCCTGCATATCGGAAAAACCGATCACGAGATCCGGCTGCAATTTGACGATCTCGCCGATCTTCGCGCTGATGAACGCCGAGACTTTTGGTTTCTCGCGACGCGCGCGCGGCGGTCGCACGGTAAACCCCGAAATGCCGACGATGCGATCCTGCTCGCCGATGCTGTAGAGAATCTCGGTCGTCTCCTCGGTCAGGCAAACGATACGTTTCGGAAACGGATCGGACATGCTCACGGGTACAACAAACGCTGGCGCCAACGACTGTCGGAAAATTCATGTCGCACGCGTTCGTGCAAACGGAATTTTGCGCCGTACCAGAACTCGACCATATCCGGCACGAGTCGATACCCGCCCCAGTTCGGCGGACGCGGCACGTCCTGTCCGGCGAAACGTGTTTCGACTTCGGCAAGACGCGTTTCGAGATCGCCGCGTGCAGCGAGCGTTTGCGATTGCAGCGATGCCCACGCGCCGAGCTGGCTGCCGCGCGGACGATACGCAAAATACGCATCGGATTCGGCATCGCTGGCTTTCTCGACCAGACCTTCGATGCGCACCTGCACCTGATCGCGCAGGGTTTTCCAGAGCAGGCACAACGCCGCGTTGTGCTGCGCTGCGAGCTGCGCGCCCTTGATGCTGTCGTAATTGCTGTGGAATACAAAACCGCGCTCGTCGAAACTTTTCAGCAATACGATGCGCGCTGAAATGCGCCCGGCCGCGTCGGCGGTCGCGAGCGTCATTGCGGTCGGTTCGGGTTCGCCGACGGTCTTGGCTTCGTCGAGCAGATTGCCAAAGGTGACGAGAATTTCCGGCGTCAGCGCCATGCGTATTCCTGATGAAAAAGAAGAGTTATTGTGCGACAAATTCTTTGCGCGATCAGCCCGCCACGACACGCTGGATTGTGCCGAGGAATTGCTCGACATTGAGCGGCTTGGTCAGGAAATCATCGCTGCCCGCAGCCATCGCCGCCTCGCGCGCACGCTCGGTGGCGTTGGCCGAAAGCGTCACGATGCGCCCGGCATAACCCTGCGCACGCAGGCCTTGCACCGCGACGTTGCCGGAAATGCCGGGCAGCTCGACATCCATCAACAACAGGTCGGGCGCCTCACGAAAAATCTGCGCAAGATCGGGTTCGACTTCATTCGCCACGGTCACGGCAAATCCGAAATCCTCAAGCAGGGCCGCGAGCAAATCGGCGACGTCCGGATCGTCGTCGACGATCAGTGCACGCAGGCCACGCTGGCGATGTCGCGCGCCCATATCGGCGTGCGACACGGCAGGTCGCGCGGTCGTCAGGCTCGGCAATGAGATATGGAAATGCGTACCGCGGCCGACTTCGGAATCCATGCGCAGTTCGCCGTGCATCTGTTGCACCAGTCGTTTGACGATCGACAGACCGAGTCCGGCGCCTTTGCTGCCGTGCTGCGCGCCGTGATTGAACGGCTGGAAAATCCGCTCGTGAAATTCCGCCGGAATACCGATACCGCTGTCGCCGATTTCGATCGTCAGCAGACTGTCGCGCCAGGTTAGGTGCGCGGTAACTTCGCCATGCTCGGTGTAACGCACCGCATTCGAAAGCAGGTTGACGAGAATTTGCTTGAGCTTCACTTCGTCGAGCTGTGGCGAAGCTTGTTCATGGCTTTCAAGCTCGACCGAAAACCGCAGCGATTTCGCATCGGCCAGCGGCGCAAACATGCTGCGCAGATCGCGCGTCAGTTCGCCCAGATCGATACTGACCGGATTGACAAGCCCGCCGCCGGCTTCACCGCGCCCGTATTCGAGCAGGTTTTCCGCGAGCGTCGACAGATACGTCGCACTGCGCCGGATCACGCGCAACGCGCGTGCGCTCGGCGAATCGGCCGGATGCTGTTGTTCGAGCAAATGCAGGTGGCCGAAAATCGCCGTGAGCGGCGTGCGGAAATCGTGCGACAACGTCGCGATCAACGCGCTTTTCAGCGCATTCGCTTCTTCGAGTCGCGCCTGCTGGCGTTCGAGTTGTTCGCGGATGCGGCGCAAGCTGATGATCGCGCGGCTCTTGCTGTAATTGGCCAGCGCGGCTTCGTTGCCGGCTTGCTGCAAAGCATGTTGGCGCTGGAATTCTTCGGTCGCATCGAGCAGCAACACATGCAGGATTTCGCCATCGGGAATCAGGTGTACATGCACACGTTGGCCGTTGCCTAGCTCGACGAACGGCACGTCGGTACGCTCATCATTCGGCATGCCGATGAATAAATCCTGCAACATCGCGATGCTGTTTTCCGGCTGTGTCGCATCGATGCCGAAATGCTCCGCATCGCCGTGCACCTCGCGCAATTGCCAGTCGTGATCGAAATCGAGCACGAGCGGTCGCGCGCGATCGCGCAGAAGATTGCCGAGATAGGTTTCAACGACATGAGGCAGGACATCGTTCATTGCGGCAATCGCTGCGCCAGTTCGATGAACGCCTGCT
>JANXUW010000134.1 GCA_025351985.1 Pseudolysobacter sp. | reverse complement strand
GGCGCCGGGATAGTCGCCGCGATACTGCTGGTAACGCTCACCGGCTGGCTCGGCACGCGCGCGCGCATCACGCCGATGAGCGTATTGCAGCGCGGCTAAGGAACCTCTGATTAACCTAATGCCGATGCAATCGCGAAATCCGCAGTTGCTCACGATACGAATCGCAACGAAATTCTTTGTGTTTGCCGGCGGACGCTTCTTGCCGAAGCGTCCGTTGCTGCCTGCGAACAGTTCGATCAGAGCATGGCGCGCAACACACCCAGCAGTGCCGCCAGCAGCAGCACGATGATCGGAACCGCGGTCAGCAAATAACCCGTTGAGCGCTGGCGTGGCTCGCGCACATAGCCGATGCAATACAACATGCGGCCGACCAGATATACGGCACCGATCGCGGCGACCCAGAGCGGGTTCCAGTACGCCGCAGCCAGCCACAGCGCCGGCAAAAACATCAGAAGATTTTCCTGCGTGTTCTGCTGCACGCGGAAATAACGATCGAAGATTTCGTGCCCGCTTGTCGCCGGCGCCTTGATGCCATAACGACCGCGCGCGCGACCGACGAACACGATAAAAATCAGAAACTGAAGCAGCGCGAGCAGCGCAACGAGTTCGACATAATGCATGGGATTTTCCATCTACAGTGGGATACGTCCACGCAGGATATCCCAATACATCACCCAATCTCCGGCAAAACTGTAGAACGGATACGAGAATGTCGCCGGGCGATTTTTCTCGAAGAAAAAATGCCCGATCCAGGCGAAACCGTAACCGATCAACGGCAGTCCGAACAACCACAGCGGATGATGCGTGACCAGCGATACCCCCAGCCAGATCAGCACCACGCTGCTGCCGACAAAATGCAGCCGCCGACACGTGCGATTCACATGCTCGGACAGATAGAACGGATAAAACTCGCGGAATGTCGCGTACGTCTGGCTCATGGCGGAACTCCCGGTGGCGCACATGCAGCGGATTCTGCAACGTTGTCGGCGCGCACTCAAGTTCGATCCGTCGCACGCATCGCGATCGAACTCCGCATTCGCGATATGGGACATCTGCGGTGGCAGGAAATGAAGGTTTAATGTCATTTACGCCATGGCTCGCGACTTCGACAATTCCATTCCTCGGCAACCGCCGTGCGATACGGGAATCAGCATGTACAAATTTTTCCACCACGTTTTTTTCGCAATAATTGTCGCGAGTATTTTCCCAACGTTTGCGATTGCCGATGTTGTCGCGCCGTCCGCCCGCAACGATCTGCAAACCGACAAGATCGATCCGTACCACGCGCGCTTCGGTCGCACCCGCGCACTGGTCGCGGTGATCGGCGAAAACGGCAGTGCGGACAGCAGCACCGAACTCGTCGATTTTGTCGTTCCCTACGGCATTCTCGCGCGATCGGGCGCGACGCAAACCATCGCCGTGGCGACGCATGCCGGCGTGTTGAACATGCGCCCGGCGCTGCGGCTGCAAGCGCAGACCAGCATGGATGAATTCGACGCTCGTTTCGCCGACGGCGCCGATTATGTGATCGTGCCCGCGGTGAGCAAATACAACGATCCAATCTTGCTCGCATGGCTCACTGCACAAGCCGGCAAGGGCGCGACGATCGTGAGCATTTGCGATGGCGCGCTGGTGGTAGCGAACAGCGGCCTGATGAAAGGCCATCGCGCTACCGCGCACTGGGATACCGAGGATTTGCGCCCGAAAAAATATCCCGAAACGACGTGGTTGAAAAACCGGCGTTATGTCACCGATGGCAAGATTGTTTCGAGCGCCGGAATCAGCGCGGCAATTCCCGTATCGCTAGCGCTGGTCGAAGCGATTGCCGGCTACAATCGTGCTGCCGCGCTTGCGCAGGATCTCGGCGTGACCGAATGGAGCGCACAACACAACAGCGAGGTATTTCATCCGCGTTTCGGCGTAAATCTTTGGGCATTCATCGCTGCGAATTACACCAATCGCTGGTTTCATTCGCGGCAGGAGATCGACGTGCCGGTAGCCAGCGGTATCGATGAAATTTCGCTGGCGCTGACCGCCGACGCGTATTCGCGCACCGGTCGCAGCAAGGTCTTCGCGATCGCCGCTTCAACCGAAATCCTGCAGACCCGAAACGGCTTGATGCTGATACCGGATCGCATGATCAGCGACAAGAATCCGTCGGATCGGATGTTGCCAGAATTCGATGCCGCGCCGTCCGCGCTGACGCTCGATCACGCCCTGGCGGGAATCGCCGATCGTTATGGCCGATCTACCGCCTACGCCGTGGCGCTAGACTTCGAATATCCGGGATTCAGGAAATGACGGCGATGCCAAAATCCAAACCGCGCCGCATTGTCTTGCTCGCCTACGAACAGATGAATCTGCTCGATCTGTGCGGGCCTCTGCAGACATTGACCACCGCCAATCGCAGCCGCAATAGCGACCAGTCAGCGCTGTACGAAACCATCGTCGCCAGCGTCGATGGTGGTCTCGTGATTACCGGCTCGGGTTTGCCGGTGATGACGGTGTCGCTGTCCACGCTGCAGGATCTGAAAATCGATACGCTGATCGCACCGGGCGGATGCGGCGGCGACGAATATTACGCGCCGCCGAAATTGATCGCGTGGATCGCGCAACGTGCATCGACGGTGAGACGTTTGTGTTCGGTCTGCACCGGTGCATTTTTGCTGGCCGCGGCGGGTCAGCTCGATGGACGCCGCGTCGCGACGCATTGGGATTGGGTGTCGCGGCTGAAAATCCGGCATCCGGAAATCCGGATCGATGCGGACAAGATTTTCATCCAGGACGGATCGGTCTGGACATCGGCTGGCGTCACTGCCGGCATCGACCTGACCCTGGCGCTGATCGAGGCGGATTTCGGCCACCAAATAGCAATCCGGACCGCACGCCAACTCGTGATGTTCATCAAGCGCTCCGGCGGGCAATCGCAGTTCAGCGTGCCACTTGCGGCGCAGTCGCAGGCCAGCGGAAAATTCGCCGACTTGCATGCGTGGATCGCCGCACATCTGGGTGATGATCTGTGTATTGAAAAACTCGCCGCGCAAGCGAATATGGCACCACGCACATTCGCACGTGTATATGCCGAAACGCTGGGCCGCACGCCGGCCAGGACCGTTGAAGCGATGCGTCTAGAAGCCGCGTGTCGCGCGCTGGAAGAAACCGATCTGCCTCTGAAAAGCATCGCCGCCAAAACGGGTTATGCCGAAGAGCAGAATCTGCGCCGGGTTTTTCAGCGTTTGCTCGGGGTGAGTCCAACGCAGTATCGCCAGCGGTTTTCCGAGCATGCTGCCATTTCTTGACCGGCGCGGAATTTCGTCGAATGCGACAAGGCTGTCACCGGAAACTCGCCGTTGCTTTTGATCCCGCGCGCCATCGCTGCACGAAACACGAATCCTCATCTCGGCCAGCTCGACGCATTTCCACGTCAACCGAATCGGAACACTCGCGTTATCGATTGATGGAATCCGCGGAGATCGTCATGAGCAGGCACTACTGGAACCTGATCCTGCGCTTGCAGATACGTCGCGCGATGCGCGCATTGCAACGCCGTTTCGATTCCGGCCTGTATTTCATGCCGTAAACGTGTGGGTGTAAACGTGCGTCTGATTATCCCCAGGGGCGCACGGTTGGGCTTTTCTTTGCGAGGAGAAAGTCCTTTGTTGACGGCGAGCAGGACGCTCGCCGTTTTTTTATGCGTCTTCGCCACGACCCGCGCGCAGCAGGCGCGCGGCCGCAGTCAAATCGCGCGGCGAAAATCCATCGAAGTTTGCCTCGATATCGCCATCGCCGCCGATCCGTGCTCGCGACAGCTATTGGCGATTTCCGATCAAGAAATTATTCTTCGGTTTTGACGCGATTCCACAAATCATCCTGCGCCGCAAGATCGAGCTGGATGAGCGAATTCCCATCCTCAGCAGCGAGCTTTTCCATGCCACGGAAGCGTCGCTCGAACTTCGCGTTGGCGCGGCGCAGCGCGATGCCGACATCGACCCTGGCATGGCGCGCGAGATTGGCGACGACAAACAGCACATCACCGATTTCATCGACGAGTCTTTCCTGCGCGGCGGCATCCGCCTTGTCGGCGGCAACGGCGCTGAGTTCGACACGAACCTCGTCGAGTTCCTCGTGCAATTTGGCAATTACCGGCTCCACGTTCGGCCAATCGAAACCGACGGCGGCAGCGCGTTTCTGCAACTTGACCGCACGTTGCCATTCGGGT
>JANXUW010000019.1 GCA_025351985.1 Pseudolysobacter sp. | reverse complement strand
ACCGGCGTCGATCTGGTGCGCGAACAACTGATGATCGCCGCCGGTGAAAAACTTTCGCTGCGACAGGAAGACATTCTGCTCACCGGCCACGCGATCGAATGCCGCATCAACGCCGAAGATCCGGAAACCTTCATGCCGAGTCCGGGCCTGATCAAGCGCTTTCTCAGTGCCGGTGGCCCCGGCGTGCGCGTCGATACGCACATCTACGACGGCTATCGCATTCCGCCGAATTACGATTCGATGATCGGCAAACTGATCGTGCACGGCCGTGATCGCGAAACCGCGATTGCACGCATGCGCGTGGCGCTCGGCGAGATGGTGATCGAAGGCATCAAGACCAATATCCCGCTGCAGCAGCGCATTATCGCCGACGGCGGTTTCCAGGGCGGCGGACGCAATATCCACTACCTCGAAAAACACATCGTCGAGCAGCGCGAAAAAAATATTGCGTTGGGATGAGCGACGCGACTTGCATCGCTCTCAGCTCGTCATCCCAGCGCAGGCTGGGATCCATTTTGATTTCGGCTGATATTAGCGACGCTTGCAAGTAGGTGAATCAAGGTCAAAATGGATCCCAGCCTGCGCTGGGATGACGGCTCCTTTTTACTCTTCCCGTTCCCTGGCCGCCGCTTTCACTACTCATTCAAAAGACCCATGCCCTGGCTCGAACTCTCCCTAAACCTGCGCGCCGAACAGCAGCCTGAAATCGAAGCAGCGCTCGAAGACATCGGCGCACTTTCGATTACCTTGCTGGATGCCGAAGACCATCCGATCTTCGAACCCGGCGTCGGCGAAACACCGTTGTGGCCCACCCTCGCGCTAACGGCGCTGTTCGATGCGAGCTGTGATCGCAGCGGCTTGTTGCATGCGTTGACCGATCTCGTACCCGAGATCACGCCCGATCAAATCAGTTTTCGCGATGTCGCCGATGAAGACTGGACGCGTGTCTGGATGGATCAATACCAGCCGATGCGTTTCGGCCAGCGGCTGTGGATTTATCCGTGGAATATCGAACCGGCCGACAGCACCGATGCAATCATCGTGCGGCTCGACCCGGGCCTCGCGTTTGGCACCGGTACGCATCCGACCACGGCGCTGTGCCTCGAATGGCTGGACGGTGCGGATCTGACCGGAAAAACCGTGATCGATTACGGTTGCGGTTCGGGCATTCTCGCGATCGCCGCACTCAAGCTCGGCGCCGCGCGTGTGACCGGCATCGACAACGATCCGCAGGCATTGCTGGCGAGTCGCGACAATGCGCAACGCAATGCTGTCGCCGATCGGCTCGATATTTTCCTGCCGCAAGCGTCGACGCCGATGCAGCACGATCTGCTGGTCGCGAATATCCTGGCCGGGCCGTTGTTCGAACTCGCGCCGCTGTTTGCCGAATCGATCCGCAGCGGCGGCGCATTTGCTCTCTCCGGCATTCTCGGTGGACAGCAGCATGAATTGCTCGAACGTTATGGCGAATGGTTCGACGCATTGCAGGTTCGTACCCGCGAGGATTGGGTTTTGATCCACGGCGTGCGCAAATGAAACGCAACTAGTCGACCGCGATTGCCGCCACTCGCGTAAAATATCCAACCATGTACAGCCAGTGCCCCGATTGTTTTGCCTACACCCGCGTCGACGCCGCCACGCTCACGCAAGGTCGCGGCACGGTGCGTTGCTCGGGCTGCGGCAAGCATTATTTTGCGCTGTCGTCGCTGAGCGACGATCTGCCGCCTCCCGCCAACACCGAACGCACAACACCGGGTAAATTTGCTTCGCGGATCGCGCCCGTGGTTACCGCCGCGATGCCGCTGACCACGCGCGAGGTCGATCCGATTGTGCTGCCGCGTCCTGCTCCGGCGCCGCTGCCAGGTTTTGCGCGACAACGTGCACCGGCCGGACGACGCTGGCCGTGGTTGCTCGGCAGCACGTTACTGGCATTGAGTTTCACGGCGCAGATCGCGTATGCCGAACGCGACTGGCTGCTTGACGATGCACGATTGCGACCGTGGCTGGATCAGTTCTGCGGTGTCGCCCACTGCGCCTTGCCGCTGCGCAGCGATGCCACGCAACTGTCCTTGCTCGCACGCGATATCCGGCCGCATCCGTCGGTGCCGAATGCGCTGATCATCTCGGCGACGCTCCGCAACGATGCCGAATTTGCGCAAGCGTTTCCGCATGTCGAAATATCGCTGTCCGATCTGGATGAACATCACATCGCGATGCGCCGTTTTTCGGCGCGCGACTACGTCAGCGACAGCAAGACCGTGCGCCGCGGACTGGCCGCCGGCAGCAGTATCGCGCTGGTATTCGAGGTCGCCGATCCGGGCAAGGACGCGGTCGCGTTCGAATTCAAGTTTTACTGAAACTTGCTCCGCACGTGATGCTTCGGCGCCGCGCCGCGCCCAGCAAAACTCCGGCTACCCATCACGATTTGCGCAATCCGATACGCCTGCGTACGTAATTGCACATGATCATTCGGTGCTGCGCTGCAATCGAGACTTCATATGCGGGATCAGCAAGCCGCGACAACTGCATGCTGCGCTTATGCTTTCGGATCGATCCGCCGGCGCACGCCGAATCACGATGAAAACAATCGTCATTGGGGTCTTACCAAGAGCCGCGCAGAAGACTAGTATCTCCCCCCCTCGCGCCCATTTAATCGCTCAGCTCTGCGCCGAGCGCCGGTAGCGACACAACAAAATTCACCCGATGAGCAAATTTCTGCAGTGACTCCTCCTACTCCTTCCCGCACCGATTCGGCGCCCGACCAATTGCAGCCCGCCTTGCGCGAATGCGTGACGCGCGCGGTGCGGCGTTATCTCTCCGATCTCGGCACGCAGGTGCCCGATGGGTTGTACGAACTGGTCATGCAGGAAGTCGAAGTGCCGCTGCTGAAAGAAGTGCTGTCCTGTTACAAGGGCAATCAGAGCAAGAGTGCAGCCGCGCTCGGCATCAATCGCGCGACCCTGCGCAAGAAGCTCGCACAACACGATCTCGGCTGAGCGCGTGGCCCGACGGCGATGCGTATAATGCGCGCTCTTTCGCCGGTAAGTGCCCCATGTCTGAAAAATCCGCAACCCCGATCCGCCGTGCGCTGCTCAGCGTTTCCGATAAAACCGGCCTGATCGAACTCGCCCGTGCGCTGGCCGGACTCGGTGTCGAATTGCTTTCCACCGGCGGCACGGCGCGCAGTTTGCGCGATGCCGGGCTGATCGTGCACGACGTCAGCGACGTCACGGGATTTCCCGAGATCATGGACGGCCGCGTCAAGACCCTGCACCCGAAAATTCACGGCGGCCTGCTGGGCCGGCGCGGCACCGACGATGCGGTGATGGCCGAACACGGCATCGCCGGAATCGACCTGCTGGTGGTGAACCTGTATCCGTTCGAGTCGACCATCGCGCGCGAGGATTGCACGCTCGATGATGCAATCGAAAACATCGACATCGGCGGTCCGGCGATGTTGCGCGCGGCGGCAAAAAATCATGCGCACGTGGCGGTGTTGACCGATCCCGCCGACTACGCCGCGCTGCTCGCTGCACTCACCGAAACGCACGGCACCACACTCGCGTTGCGTCAACGCCTCGCCGCAAAAGTTTTTGCGCACACCGCACGTTACGATGGTCTGATCGCCAACTATCTCGGCGCGCGATTCGATGAAACCAGCAGCGCGTTTCCGCCGAGCTTGCATCTGGCCTATCAGCGTCACAGCACGCTGCGTTACGGCGAAAATCCGCATCAACGCGCCGCGTTGTATGTCGAGCGCGACGCGCCTGTGGGCACTGTCGCCACGGCGAACGTGCTATCCGGCAAGGAACTTTCGTTCAACAATATCGCCGACGCCGACGCCGCGCTCGAATGCATCAAGCTGTTCGGCGACAGCGCCGCGTGTGTGATCGTGAAGCATGCCAACCCGTGCGGCGTCGCCACCGGCGCGAATATCCTCGACGCCTACGAACGTGCTTATGCGACTGATCCGACTTCGGCGTTCGGCGGCATCATCGCGTTCAACCGCACGCTCGATGTTGCCACCGC
>JANXUW010000121.1 GCA_025351985.1 Pseudolysobacter sp. | reverse complement strand
ATTCGTAGACGAACGGCGTGGCCGGCTCATCGTAGACACGCTCCGGCGTGTCGATCTGCTCGATGCGGCCGCGGTTCATCACCACGACGCGATCGGACAATTCCAGCGCTTCTTCCTGGTCGTGGGTGACGAAGATGCTGGTGAGTTTCATCTCCTCGTGCAGATGGCGCAGCCAACGACGCAACTCCTTGCGCACCTGCGCATCGAGCGCGCCAAACGGCTCGTCGAGCAGCAGGATTTTCGGCTCGACCGCCAGCGCACGCGCGAGCGCGACACGCTGGCGCTGACCGCCGGAAAGCTGGGCCGGATAACGCTTGGCGAGATCGGCAAGTTGAACACGTTCGAGCAACTCAGTTACGCGCTGCGTGATCTCGGCCTTGCCCGGCCGTTCGCGACGCGGACGCACGCGCAAACCGAACGCGACGTTCTCGAACACGGTCATGTGGCGGAACAACGCGTAATGCTGGAACACCAGGCCGACACCGCGCTCGCGCACGCTGATCGCCGACAGATCGCGACCATCTGCAAGCATGCTGCCGCTGTCCGGAAAATCCAGCCCGGCGAGAATGCGCAGCAACGTGGTCTTGCCCGAGCCGGACGGCCCGAGCAAAGCCAGAAATTCGCCTTCGCGAATATCCAGATCGATGCCGTCGAGCGCGGTGTAACCACGGAAATTCTTGTGGATGCCGCGCAATTCGATGCTCATCGCGCCCGCCTCGTCCGTCGACGACTTGGGTTTCGATCCACGCGCGGGTTCGGACAAAATTTGCTCATGCGCGGAGCTTGCCACGGATTGCGTTACGTTGGCGGTTCGCAACGCGACCACGTGCGGATCACGCCGGGTCGAGTGCGGCGCGGCCGCCGCATGCGCCAGCGCGTCGCCGGAAAATTCGCCTTTCAAGGCTTGCATCGGTTCGTTCATGGATTGCGCCTTTGTGCGGCCAGCGCGTCGCCGTACTTCCATTCCAGCAACGTTTTCAGCGCGAGCGTGAGCAGCGCGAGCAAGGCCAGCAGGGAAGCGACGGCGAACGCGCCGACGAAGTTGTATTCGTTGTACATGATCTCGATTTGCAGCGGCATCGTGTTGGTCAATCCGCGAATATGGCCGGACACCACCGACACCGCGCCGAACTCGCCCATCGCGCGCGCATGGCACAACAGCACGCCGTACAGCAGCGCCCATTTGATGTTGGGCAAGGTCACGCGAAAAAATATCTGCCAGCCACCGGCGCCGAGCATGTAGCCGGCTTCCTCGTCGTCGCTGCCTTGCTCCTGCATCAGCGGAATCAGCTCGCGCGCGACGAACGGAAACGTCACGAACAAGGTCGCGAGGATGATGCCGGGCACGGCGAAAATGATCTTGATATCGTGTTCGTTGAGCCACGGTCCGAGCCAGCCTTGCAGGCCGAACACGAGCACGTAGATCAGGCCGCAGATCACCGGCGACACGGTGAACGGCAGATCGATCAGGGTCAGCAGCAAGGCCTTGCCGCGGAACTGGAACTTGGTTATCGCCCACGCCGCGGCGACGCCGAAAACCAGATTCAGCGGCACCGAAATCGCGGCGGTGATCAGCGTGAGTTTGATCGATGCCCAGACTTCGCGCTCGCGAATCGCATCGAAGTAATACACAAAACCCTTGCCGAGCGCCTCGACAAAAACCGCCGCCGCCGGCACCAGCAAAACCACGGCGAGATAGGCCAGCGCGAGCAGGATCAACAGCGTCGGCGCGAAACGCAAGGTTCTCGCATGTCGCGCGCGCGGGCCGAGCTTGGCAACAATCACCGGCGCAGTAATGGACATCAGCTGGCATCCTTCGCGCTGCGGCGACGCATCCACGCTTGCGCGGCATTGATGACCAGCAGCAATAAAAACGACACCAGCAACATCACCACCGCGATCGCGGCGGCGCCGTTGTAATCGTATTGTTCGAGTTTGGTGATGATCAGCAGCGGCGTGATTTCGGAGACGAACGGCACGTTGCCGGCGATGAAAACCACCGAGCCGTATTCGCCGACGGCGCGCGCGAACGCGAGCATGAATCCGGTCAGCAACGCCGGCGCCAGCGCGGGGAAAATCACGCGTGTGAAAATCTGCCAGCGCGTCGCGCCGAGCGAATACGCGGCCTCCTCGACTTCGGATTCGAGATCCTGCAATACCGGCTGCAGGGTGCGCACGACAAACGGCAGGCCGATGAAAATCAGCGCGACGAGAATGCCGAGCGGCGTGAACGCCACCTTGATGCCGAACCACGCCAAAAGCGGCGCGCCGAGCCAGCCGTTCTGGCCGTACACCGCAGTCAGCGCGATGCCGGCAACGGCGGTCGGCAACGCGAACGGCAGATCGACCATCGCATCGATCAGGCGTCGGCCCGGAAACCGATAGCGCACCAAAACCCACGTCACCAGCAGGCCGAATACGGCGTTGATGAATGCCGCCAGCAAGGCCAAACCGAAACTCAGGCGGAACGACGCCAGCACACGCGGCGCAGTGATCGCCGCACCGAATTGCGCGAGCGTCATGCTGAAGGTTTTAAGGAACACCGCGGCGAGCGGAATCAGCACGATCAGTGCGAGATACAACAGCGTGTAGCCCAGCGTCAGATTGAAGCCGGGCAACACGCCACGCCGGATGCCGATACTGCTCATCGCGAAGACAGATCAATCAATCGTGACGGCGGCCTAGATCGCACTATTTCGCGCCTGGTTGGTAGATCGCGTCGAAGGTGCCACCATCGGCAAAATGCGTGGCCTGGGCTTTTTTCCAGCCGCCGAATTGCTCGTCGATGGTGAACAGTTTCAGCGTCGGAAACTTGTCGGCATAACGCTTGGCGACCTCGGCATTGCGCGGACGATAATAATTTTTCGCCGCGATCTCCTGGCCTTCCGGCGTGTACAAAAACTGTAGATAGGCTTCGGCAATCTTGCGCGTCTCGTGCTTGTCGACGACCTTGTCGACCACCGCCACCGGCGGTTCGGCCAGGATGCTCAGCGACGGCACGACCACTTCGAATTTGTCCTTGCCGAGTTGGTTCTGCGCGAGAAACGCATCGTTCTCCCAGCCGATCAACACATCGCCGACGCCACGTTCGACGAACGTCGTCGTGGCGCCGCGTGCGCCGGTATCGAGCACCGATACATGCTTGTACAACTCGGTGACGAACGCGCGCGCCTTGGTATCATCGCCGCCCGGCTGGCGTGCCGCCCAGCCCCACGCCGCGAGGAAATTCCAGCGTGCGCCGCCCGAGGTTTTCGGATTCGGCGAAATCACCTGCACATCGGGTTTGATCAGATCGGCCCAGTCGTGGATGCCTTTCGGATTGCCCTTGCGCACGAGAAAAACGATCGTTGACGTGAATGGCGTGCTGTTTTCCGGCAGGCGTTTTTGCCACGCCGCATCGGT
>JANXUW010000113.1 GCA_025351985.1 Pseudolysobacter sp. | reverse complement strand
GAACCCGAGCGGCGTTATCTTTCGGCGCAAGCTTTTGCCGCCGATGTGCAACGTTATCTTGATGGCCGGCCGATTGCCGCACGCAGCGATAGCATGACGTATCGCACACGCAAATTCGTGCGGCGCAATCGTCTCGCCGTGATCAGCGCCGCATTGGTTTTTATTGCGCTGATCGCAGCCACGTCCATCAGCCTGTACCAGGCGCACATCGCGCGCGATCAGGCACGTCGCGCCGAACGCGAGGCAAGCACGTCGCGGGAGGTGAAAGGATTTCTCACGAGCCTGTTTACCGTGTCTGATCCGAATCAGGCACGCGGCGAAAGTGTGACAGCGCGCGAGTTGCTCGATCGCGGCGCCGCCCGCGTGCAAAACGAGCTTGCCGACGACAAACCCTTGCAGCAGGAAATGGCGCTGACCATTGGCGGTTTGTACAGCGCGCTCGGTTTGTATCCACGCGCGATGGGCTTGCTCGATCTGGCCGTGACATCCAGCGCGCAGCAGTTCGGTGAGACCGATCCGCGTTACGCCGACGCGCTGCTGAAACGCAGCTTCGCCCTGCGTGAGCAAAGTCAGTACGACAAGGCACATGACGATGTAGATCGCGCCATAAAGATCTATCGCGCGCAGACGAAATCGGCGGCGCTGGCGCCGGCCTTGTCGAGCCTGGCGTTGCTCTATCAACGCCAAGGCAAATATGTCGAAGGCGAGGCCCCGGGGCGCGAGGCACTGGCGCGCGACACTGCCGAAGCAGGCGCCGATAGCCTGGATGCGGCACGCGACGAACAGGCACTGGCCGAACTGATGATGGGCGCCGGCAGGAACGACGACGCACTCGCGCTGTATCAGCACTCGCTCGCCGTGCGTATCCGGCAGCTTGGCCCGGAACATACCGAGGTCGCACAGTGCTGGAGCGAACTCAGCGTGGTGCAATGGCAGATGGGCCGGCTCGCCGACGCTGAGGAGAGCAACCGCAAGGCGCTCGCGATCCGGCGCAAGCGGCTCGGGCCAGAGCATCCGCTGATCGCTGTATCGTTGACCCAGGTCGGCGCGATGCTGCGGCAGCAGGGCAAACTCGGCGAAGCCAGAACCTTCCTTGAAGACGCCCTGGCGATGAACCAGAAAACGCTCGGCGAGCACAGCCAGGAAGCCGCGCTGAATCTGAACTCGCTGGCCTTGCTGGCGCTGACCGAAGGCGATCTCGATACCGCCGCGGCGCGCTTTCAGCAAGCGATCGATATTCATCGCGCCACCGGCGGTGACGAGCATCCGTTCGTTGCCACCGGCATGGCCAATCTCGGTGCTGCACTCACACGCATGGGCCGGTATGCGGAAGCCGAAACCGCGTTGAATCGAGCGCTGGAATTGCATCACAAGGCCTTCGGTGAAACCCACGCGCTGATCGGCAACGACCTCAATAGTCGAGGCATGCTCAAGCGTCGCGAGAGCAAACTCGACGAGGCGCAGGTCCTGCTCGAACAAGCCATCGCGGTGAATCGAAAAGCGCTCGGCGATGCGCATCAGGATGTCGCCTACAACCTGACCAACCTCGCGTTGGTCGAACTCGATCGCGGCCAGAATGATGTGGCGCTGGCCAGCTTCACCGATGCCGTGGCACGCATGCGCAAGCTGTATCCCGGCCCGCATCCGCGACTGGCGATCGCCCTGGTCGGACAATCCTTCGCGCTGAGTGCACTCGGTCGCGGCGCCGAAGCGGAAACCGCAGCGAATGAAGCGCTCGCAATCCGCAATGAAAAAACGCCGTACGATGGCAACGCGCTGGCCGAGGCCGATGCGGCAATCGCGGCGAGCCAGGCCAGTCGGCACGACAATAAAACCGCGCGCGCAACGATTCTGCATGCGCAACAGTTGTTACTCAAACAGCACTACCCGGATGCCTTGGTCGTAGCGCGGCTGAAAAAATTGCAGGCGAGTTTGCCCCCGGCCTGATCAATGCCGATCGTGATCGATATCGGCGTGATCAATATCGACATCGGCACTTCTCCAAAAGCGGCGCGACCGCTACCCTTGGCAACCCGAAAATCTGGAACAGCTCATGGCGCAGGAATATCCGCAACACATCTGGCACAACGGTCGCATCATGCCGTGGCAGGACGCGACCGTGCATGTGATGGCGCATGCGCTGCATTACGGCTCGTCGGTATTCGAAGGCATCCGTTGTTATGAAACGCCGAGCGGCCCGGCGATTTTTCGCCTGACCGATCACCTCAAGCGATTGTTTCTGTCGGCCAAGGTCTACGACATCGTGATTCCATACACGGTCGATCAACTTGCAGCGGCCTGCCGCGAAGTTGTCAAGGCCAACGGATTGAGCAAGGCGTATCTGCGCCCGATCGCGTTTCGCGGACTCGGCGGTTTCGGATTGTCGGCCGAAACACCCACCGATGTTTCGGTAGCATCATGGAACATGGGTCCATATCTCGGCGCCGATGTGCTCGAAGCCGGAATCGACGCGTGTGTATCGAGCTGGCAGCGATTTGCGCCGAACACGATTCCGGCGGGCGCGAAAGCCGGCGGCAATTATTTGTCGGGCCAGTTGATCGCACGCGAAGCGCGCCGCCTCGGCTTCGGCGAAGGCATCGCGCTCGCCTCCACGGGCCTGCTTTCGGAGGGCGCGGGTGAAAATCTGTTCCTGGTTTTCGACGGCGCCCTGCACACCACGCCGGCCAGCGCCGCATGCCTGCACGGCATCACGCGCAACTCGATCATCGCGCTCGCGCGCGATGCCGGCATCAACGTGATCGAGCGCGACATTCCGCGCGAATATTTATACTTCGCCGACGAGCTGTTCATGTGCGGCACGGCGGCGGAAATCACGCCGATCCGCTCGGTTGACGGCAAGCCGGTCGGCCCGGGCAAACCGGGTCCGGTCACACGACAGGTGCAGGATTTGTTCTTCGGTCTGTTCAGCGGCAAGACGGCGGATAAACACGGCTGGCTCGAAGCGCTGGGCTGAGTCCGGCACGCCCGTCATTGTCGCTGCGCGCCGCAATGACGGGCAAAAAAATGCTCAGTGCTTGAGGCGAAAATCCAACGTCGCGGCCGCACCACCTTGCGGCCTCGGCGCAAGCGATACATGCCAGCCATACAGCTCGCACAAGCGCCGCACGATCGCGAGCCCCAATCCCGCGCCCTTGCCGGCGGCGCCTTCGCCGCGCACGCC
>JANXUW010000044.1 GCA_025351985.1 Pseudolysobacter sp. | reverse complement strand
GTGCAGACATGTAGCGCATCGTCCAGCGTGCCGTCCAGTTTTCCAGCGCCCAGTTGATGTTGAACGTGGCGCGAATGCGCGGGATGGCGCTATCGGCGGTTTCGACACCGACCACCTTCGGTTCGGTCAGGCCGGTATCCTGCGCCCTGGCGACATAGTTCATCGTATAGGTGCCTTGCAAGCCCGAACCGAATCGACCGACACCGGTTTCTGCGCCGGTCCAGTTGACACCGAAATCGATGCCGTTGGTATCGATGCGGCCGAGGTTGCGCAGGCCGTTGTTGAAGCCGTTGATCGCGCCGCTGCCGTTGCGCGTAATGCCAGTGCAGTACAGCGGATCGAGCGTGCTGACGCAGCGATTCAACTGGGTCTGCGCATCCGGTGCCTGAATCGCATTGTCGACATGAATCTTGTAATAGTTCAGGTCGAAATCGAGTTTCTGCACCCAGGAAATATTCTCGGCCCAGCTCGGGCTGTAGATACCGCCGACGGTCAACGCGGTCGAGGTTTCCGGCTGCAGCGTGTTATTGCCACCGGTGATGATCGATATCTGCGGATCGGACTTGAAGCTGGCCGGATCTGCCACGCCGAGCTTCTTGCAATTCACCGCATTGACGCCGGTCGCGCCGGTACACGGATCGGTCAGCTGTGCATCGAAGCGCGAGAAGCTGCTGAACAATTCACCGATCGACGGTGCACGGAAACCTTCCGCCCAGGTGCTGCGGAACGTCAGGTCGTCGAATACCTGCCAGCGCAGACCGACCTTGTTGTTGGTGGTGCCGCCGAAGTTCGAATAATCCGAATAACGCGACGCCGCACTCAGGTCGAGATGCTTGATGCCCGGAATATCGGCGAGCAGCGGTGCATTGATTTCGACGTAATACTCGTTCGTGGTGTAACCACCGTTGGTTGCACCGGAAGGAACGCCGTTTGAATCGCCGGCAATCACCACGGCATCGGGCGTATACGAACCGTCCAGACGACGATGCTCGTAACCCGCCGCAGCGGTCAACGCACCGGCCGGCAACTGGAACAGCTCGCCGGAAATATTCGCCGTCCAAGCCTTGAGCTTTTCGTCGCTGCGATCGTTCTCGGTGAACAGAATGTAATTCAGCATCTGCGGCGTAATCGTGCCGGGGCCACCAAAAATATTCAGCGGAACACACGGCGCGGTACATGCGCTGATCGGTCCGAGCGCGGTCATGATGTGGCGAATATTGTAAGTGCCGGTGACGGTCTGCGTGGCCTTGTTGTCGCTGTCGAGGAAATTCACGTCCCACGAATACGCATGTCCGCCGAGATCGAACGTGCCGTTCAGGCTCGCCGAAATATATTTGGTATCGACCGATTGGCTGAAGATACGCGGACCGCCTTCGAGCGGGCGTCGACCCAGACCGAAGTTGGGATCGTTCGGACTCAGGCTGAAACCAAACGGGTTGTACGGGTTGCTGGCATCGACGCCGACCGAGCTGCACAGATCGGTTCCGGCGCAACGGCTGCCGAGATTGATCGGCTCCGGTGCGGCCTGGTTTTTCGAGTCGCGGGTGTTGTACAAACCCTTGATGCTGAAATTGATGTTATCGGTGATGCGATACGTGCCCTGGGCAAAAATACCGGTACGCTCCGAAGGCGTCTGCAACAAGTTGTACGGTGCAAAGTTGAACGGATCGTTATCGCCGAACGAATGAAATCCACCCGGGAAACTCTGCAGCCCGTTCGCACCGGCAACGCTGGTAGCCACCACATGGCACACCGCAACGCCCTGACTGTTCACCGGGCACAGGCCACCGTAAGTATTGTTGCCAGGCGATGAAAATTTGATGTTGGTGAACGGAATCGCGCCGCTGGCATTCGCCAGGCCGGTACCCGGAACCGGGAAAGTGGATTGATCCCACTCGCTGGAGCTGATCGCATCCTGCTTGAAATGACTGATGTCCATGATGAAATCGAACTTGTCGGTGCTGGTGCCCAGCGAAATGTTGCCGGAGTAGGTTTTGCCGTCACCGACCGAGCCGTTGGCCGCGTAGACATGCAGGCCGAGACCATCCTGCTTTTTCTTGGTGATGATATTGATCACACCGGCAATCGCGTCCGAGCCATACAGCGATGAAGCGCCGTCGGTGAGGATTTCGATGCGCTCGACAATGCTCGATGGGATCGTATTCAGATCGACCGCGGCGCTGACGCCGGACGCGGACGATTCCGGCACCCAACGCAAGCCATCGACCAATACCAGCGTGCGTTTGGCACCGAGGTTGCGCAGCGACACCGTGGTCGAACCGGAACCGACGCCGCCACCATCCGGCGGAAAGCCGAAGTTGCCGGCGGAGTTGAATTTGGTATTCAGCGACGAACCCGATACCGACAGGCGCTGGATCACATCGCCGATCGAGCCGAGGCCGGTATCTTCAATGTCCTTGGCGCTGATCGTGATTACCGGGCTTTGCCCTTCGACTTCGGCTTTCTTGATGCGCGAACCGGTGACGGTGACAGCTTCGAGCTTTTGTGCGTCATCCCCTCCGCGATTCTGGGCAAATACGGGTGCAGCATACAGTGGCAACAATAGTGCACTGATCACGCTGACGCTTAGCAAACGACGCGGCATCGCATTCATTTGAACCTCTCGGGTAATTGGGTGGGTGGATTGAGCGCTACTTCGGACTTAATGAGGAGAATGTGAACAAATTGTAACGACAGTGTAATCGTTGCACACAAAAAAACGAATTGCCAGTCCCCTTGCTCGGTCCTGGATAATCTCTTGCGGGGCAGTATCGAACCTTCATTGCAAGCTTACAAAAATCCATTAACTAACTGTAATACAAGTATTTAATCGACATGAAGCGCCACCTCGGCTATCCTCCCACCAAGGTTTCAGCACGCCTCAATCACGCATCGCCTCACCGCGTTGCGTGCAACCTCAAATAATTGCAGATACCACCAGCAGCGCTCGATATGCCCCTTTCAAAACGTCTTTTTCTGTCGCTGGCACTCTTGCCGATGTTCGCCACGACGCTATCCCTCGCCGAGGTGGCGCCCGATACCGCACCACTCGCGCGTCAGCGACTGCAATTTCAGGCGGCGTATCAAGCCGCCCAACGCGCGCCCGGCGATGCGTGGCGCAAGCTCGCCGTTGGCCTCGAAAACTATCCGCTGTATCCCTACCTCGAACTCGCCGACCTGCAACAACGCAGCGAACTCGATCGCGGCACCGTCGATGGCTACCTCAAGAGCTGGGCAAACTCGCTGCCCGCGCATTTGTTGCGCGATGTATATCTATTGCAACTGGCCAAGCGCGGCCTGTGGCAGGATTTTCTCGATCACTACGAAACCAGCAAAAATCGCGAGCTGCGCTGCGACGAATTGCAGGCGCGCATCGCGCTCGGCAAAACGCCGAGTTACAACGACGAAATCGAACCGTTGTGGCTCAGCGCCAGCGCAACACCTGCGGCTTGCGATGCGGTGTTCGCTTGGGCGCGCGCGCAAGGCAGCCTGCAAAACAAACAATTGTGGCGGCGCCTGGATCTTGCCGCGGCGGCGAACAATGCCGAATTGACCGGCAACCTCGCTGCGCAGTTGCCGGTGAGCGAACGCGATGATGGCGAGCGTATCGCCGCGAGTTTGCGCGATCCGGCCGCCAATCTCGCGAAAGCCGAAACCTGGCCGGATACCTCGCGCGCGCGCGACGCGGTCGCCTACGGTCTGAGTCGGCTGGCGAAGAAAAACAGCGAAGCCGCCGAGACGCTGTGGTCCAAGCTCGGTGATAAATTCAAATTCGAATCTACCCAGCGTGGCCGCATCCTGCATGCGCTGGCGTTGTATCGCGCATCGAGTTTTGCGCCCGATGCGCTCGCGCGGCTGGATGCGCTGCCGGCCGAATTCGGTGACGATGCGACGCGCGAGTGGCGCGTGCGGCTCGCACTCTCCGCGCAAAACTGGGCCGATGCGCTCGCCGCGCTGGATAGCCTGAGCGACACGCAGAAAGCCGATCCGCGCTGGCGCTACCTGCGCGCGCGCATGCTCATGAAACTCGAACGCAACAGCGAGGCGAATGCGCTGTTCGCCGCGGTTGCTCGCGAACCGAATTATTTTGGTTTTCTCGCTGCAGACCGGGCGCAGTTGCCGTACGCGGTTTGTCCGCTGCAGATCGCCGCAAATGCGAGCGCACAAGCACAGCTCAACAGCCTGCCGGGCCTGCAGCGCGCGTTCGAATTCCAGGCGCTCGGACGTCTGAAGGAAGCGCGTCGCGAATGGGATTTCGCGCTCGTCGATCTCAGCCTCGAACAACGTCGCATCGCTGCCGAAATCGCCAACCAGCGCGGCTGGTACGATCGCGCCGTGTTCGCGTTTGCGCATGGCGAGGAATTGCGTCTGTACGATCTGCGTTTTCCGCTCGCGCTCAAGAGCGAAGTCGAAACCAACTCGCGCGATGCCGGCATCGATCCGGCGTGGACCTACGGCATCATCCGTGCCGAAAGTGCGTGGATGACCGACGCCCATTCCGGCGCCGATGCGTATGGCCTCATGCAGCTTTTGCCGGGCACCGCGGCGCGCTTGGCGAAGGCGCAGAAAAGCACGTATCGCAACGCAGCCGATCTGTACGATCCGGCCACCAATATTGCGCTCGGCACACGGTATCTGAGCAATATGTCGGCGCGTTTCGACGGCCGCACCTGGCTCGCCACCGCGGCTTACAACGCCGGCCCGGAGCCGGTCGATCGCTGGCTCGCAGCACGCGGTACGCTCGATCCGGATATCTTCGTCGAGACCATTCCGTACCGCGAAACCCGCGAATACGTTTCCAGCGTGCTCGCCTTCAGCGTGATCTACGACTGGCGCTTGAATCAAACCGCGCTGCCGCTGTCGAGCCGCCTCGCATTGGCGCTGAATCCAGGCGCTACGCCCGCGACGGAAATTCCAACGCGCAAACAGATGAGTTGTCCGCTACCCGAGGTACCGGTGATTACGCCGGCGCCGGTGGAAATCAAAACCTCCGCGAAATAGACCAAGCTCGATGCGATTCGCCTGCCCGTGCGCCTTCACGCGCGCTCGGCAGTCCACGCGTTCTACTATGCGCACTCAATAAATGGCGACTTGCAAAGCATGAAACCGCAACATCTGCTTATCCTCGGTGGCACCGGTTTTGTCGGCAGCCACTTGTTGCCGCGGCTTGTGCGCGACGGCCATCGCATTACCGTGCTCACGCGTTATCGCGTGGCGCATCGCGGACTCGCCTTGCTGCCGGGCGTGCGCTTGATCGATGCCGATATTTACGATGCCGAAGCGCTGGCGCATGAGCTGCGCGATATCGATGTCGCGATCAACCTCGTCGGTATTCTCAACGAGCGCGGTCGCAACGGTCGCGGTTTTCAAAAAGCGCATGTCGAACTGACCCAGACCCTGATCGCAGCGTGCAAAAAAGTAGGTGTGAAGCGGTTGTTACAGATGAGCGCGCTGAATGCGGGACGCGGCGAAAGTTTTTATCTGAAGACGCGCGGCGCGGCGGAAAACGCGATCAGGCAGAGTAATCTGGACTGGACGATTTTCCGGCCGTCGGTGATTTTCGGTCGTGGCGATGGCTTGTTTCATCGCTTCGCCGATCTGTTGAAAATCGCGCCGGTGTTGCCGCTTGCTCGCGCCAACGCGCGCTTTGCGCCGGTGTATGTCGGCGATGTCTGCGAGGCGTTCGCGCGCAGCCTGCTTTCGCCGGAAAGCATCGGCCAGACTTACGAACTCGGCGGTCCGCAAATCCTGAGCTTGCGCGAAATCGTGCAATACACGGCGCTGCTGATACGGCGCAAACGCTGGGTAATCGGCCTGCCGGAAATACTCGGCAAGCTGCAAGGCCGTGTGTTCGATTTTGTTCCGGGCAAGCCGTTTTCGAGCGACAACTACAAATCGTTATTGCTCGACTCAGTGCCCGAGCATGATGGCCTGGCCGCACTCGACATCGATGCGACGCCGATGCAAAGCATCATGCCGGCGCTGCTGCGTGGCGAGAACAAACAGGCGCGACTGGATCGTTATCGCAAAACCTGACACGCCATTGCAGCGAAAAAAATCGCACTCCCGATCACGCGTGGCACAATTGCCTTATGCAAATTTATCTCGTTGGCGGAGCAGTACGTGATCGCCTGCTCGGCATTCCGGTCAAGGATCGTGATTACGTGGTAGTCGGCGCCAGCGCCGAGGAAATGTTGCGCCTTGGCTACAAACCGGTCGGCAAGGATTTCCCGGTTTTCCTGCATCCGCACAACGGTGAGGAATACGCGCTCGCGCGCACCGAACGCAAGAGCGGCCGCGGTTATCACGGTTTTGAATTCCAGGCCGATGCGACCGTCACGCTCGAACAGGATCTGGCGCGCCGCGATCTGACCATCAACGCGATGGCCGAAGACGAACGCGGCAACCTGGTCGATCCGTACGGCGGTGAACGCGATCTGCAGGCGCGGATTCTGCGCCATGTCGCGCCGGCTTTCGTCGAAGATCCGGTGCGGATTTTGCGCGTCGCGAGATTCGCCGCGCGTTTCGCCCGTCTTGGTTTTCAGGTCGCCGAAGAAACCCGCGCTCTGATGCAACAGATGACCCGCGATGGCGAAGCGGATCATCTCGTGCCCGAACGCATCTGGGCGGAAACGCGCAAGGCGTTGAGCGAGGCTAAGCCGTCTGCCTTCCTCAAAGTATTGCGCGAATGTGGTGCGTTGAAAGTTTTGTTTCCCGAAATCGATGCGTTGTATGGCGTGCCGCAACGCGCCGAATTCCATCCCGAGATCGACACCGGCATCCACATCGAACTGGTGCTCGACGTTGCCGCGCGTCTGGCGCCGGGCGATACGTTGATCGGCTGGTGCGCGCTCACGCATGACCTCGGCAAGGCGCTGACGCCGGCCGATATCTTGCCGCGCCATATCGGCCATGAACATGCCGGCGTGGCGCCGCTGCGCGCCTTCGCGGCACGACTGAAAGTGCCGGCGGAATACGCCGCGCTGGCCGAACTGGTGTGCAGGCTGCATTTGCAGATGCATCAATTATTCGAGCTGCGCAGCGAGACATTGCTCAAACTGCTCGAACAACTCGATGTATTTCGCCGCCCCGAACGAGTGCGGCAATTCGCGCTGGTGTGCGAATGCGACAAGCGCGGGCGGCTCGGTCGCGAGCACGATCCGTATCCGCAAACCGCGTATCTGCTCACGTTGTTTTCTGCCGCCGCGGCGGTGAGCGCCAAAGTATTTGTCGAGCAGGGATTCAGCGGCATCGAGATCGGCGAAAAAGTGCGCGCGGCGCGCCTGCAGGCGATCGCATCGGTGCGTGCGACGCAGCGTGCGCAGGGTGAAGAATCCGGTTCCTGATCGAATCGACCTGCGACCAAGAAGTGTGGAATTACGCGGTGGCTACAAGCGGTGGCGCAAACCGCCGGCCACATGCAACGCCCAGTCTTCACCCAGGCCGCGCTGCAATCCCATCACCTGAAAACGCTCGCCCATTTCGCCGGGCAAGGTCAGGCGCTTGATCTCGTTGCCGAGACGCAGGCGTTCGGCATCGGGCAGCATCGCCGATTGCATGAGGATTTCCGGCAGGCCGTTGCCGAGCACAAACTGTGCTTGCGACGAATATCCGGCGAGCGCAAAACCCGCGCTGGCGCCGGCTTCGGCGAGCGCGGTGAAATCGACGAACGCGGTGATGTCCTGCAGCCCCGGCAAAAACAAGGCATCGGCATGCGCGCGGTGGCGATAGTGGCAGATCAAACTGCCATCGCTGCGCTCGGGCGCGTAGAACTCGCGGCGCGCATAACCGTAATCGACAAACAGCGCGAGCCCTTGGCGCAACGATCCAGCCACCGCGGCGATCCACCACGGCAACTGCGGCAGGATTTCCGAACGGTAACCATCGGCAAACGTCGTGCCGAGATAACGCTCGACCGATCGCACCGCCGATGTCGTCAGCGTATCGGCGGGATGTATATCGATGCGCAATTCACCGAGCGCATCGCAGACCACGACCTCTTCGAAAACCTCGCCATCGCGCATGACAAAACGCGTGGTCGGCAACGCATCCAGCACTTCGTTCGCGAACAGCACGCCGTGCCAATCTTCGTGCGGCGGACGTTCGATCCAGTGCACGCGACTGCTCAACGGCAGCGGCAGCGATTCGTGCAACAGCGCGTGCTGGCGTTCGCGCAAATCGGCGCTCGGTTCGAGCATCAGGTAACGCCGCGGCAATGCGTCGAGCTCATCCAGCGCCAGCAGCAAATCACGCGCGAACGCGCCACTACCGCCGCCGAGTTCGAGAAACAGCGCATTCGGGCCAAGCTCGCGCAGCAACGGCGCCACGGCATGCGCGATGCAGCGCGCAAAAATATCGCCTAGCTCGGGCGCGGTTATAAAATCGCCAGCGGCGCCGAACTTGGTTTTGCCCGCGCTGTAATAACCGAGTCCCGGCGCGTACAACGCCAGCTCCATGTAGCGCGAAAACGGGATCGATCCGCGCGCGGCAATCTCGGTACGAATCAATCCCAGCAGGCTTTCGCTGTGGGCCATTTCGTCGCTAGTTGGCGTGGGCAAGGTCGACATGGATGGTGAGCTGCTATGGCAGATCGTCGCAGAAAGACAGGATGTTTATTGAGCTGTGTAACATGCAGGGTGCGTGCCACAAGAATAGCAGTTCGATCCGCCGCCACCCATACATCATGCAGGAATAGCCATGACCGCCGAATCACGTCCCGTAGTCTTGATCACCGGCGCCGCGCGCCGCGTGGGCAGCGTCATCGCGCGGCGTTTGCATGCGTCAGGTTATGACGTGGCATTGCACTGCCGACACTCGCGTGCCGAGCTCGATGGTTTGATCGCCGAACTCGAGATACAGCGCGCCAACAGTACGCTCGCGCTGCAGGCGGATCTGGCGGATGTGGAAAATCTGCCGGCGCTGATCGATGCCGTGATCACGCGTTTCGGCCGGCTCGACGGATTGATCAACAACGCATCGAGTTTTTATCCGACCACGATCGGCGCCACCACGCCCGCGCAATGGGACGAGCTGTTCGGCAGCAATGCGCGTGCGCCGTTTTTTCTCGCGCAGGCCGCAGCGCCACACCTGAAAAATGTACAAGGCAACATTGTGAACCTTGTCGACATCTACGCCGAACGCCCGCTACCCGGACACACTGTGTATTGCATGGCCAAGGCCGCCCTCGCGATGCTGACGTATTCACTGGCCAAGGAACTCGGCCCCGAGGTGCGCGTCAACGGTGTCGCGCCCGGCGCGGTGATGTGGCCGGAACAAGGCAAGGAATACGCCGATCGCGAGGAGCTGGTCAAACGCACGGCATTAAAGCGCGCGGGTTCGCCGGACGATGTTGCAGGCGCGGTGCTTTATCTGCTGCGCGATGCGGGGTTTGTCACGGGGCAGATTTTGCGCGTGGATGGTGGAAGGACGTTGGTGATTTGATGCGTGATTCAGAATCCATCATGCGCGACAAGAGCCCAGTCTCGACATAAAGCTTCCGAAAGTGCACTTTGGGAAATATTGCGGGTCATGCCCATGAATATGTTGCAATTGCATATCGCGGGATACTTTCCAAAGGTATGGGCTGTGCGCTAGATTCAGTTCCATGTCTTTTGCGGTCGAAATAATCCAGTCAGATGCCTGTCATTTTCCGCCACGAGGGTTATCGGTTTTTCTTCTACGCCAACGAAGGTGCACCGCGCGAACCGATGCATGTGCATGTCGAGAAAGGCGGCGTGGAAGCAAAGTTCTGGTTAACGCCGGAAGTAAGCGTGGCCTATGATGACGGCTTTAATGCCAAGACGCTTCGCGAACTGGCCGAGGTTGTAGAGGCCAACAAAAATCGTATCGAGAGGGCCTGGAATGAGTTCTTCAATTAAGGCGACACGCGTGCACTTCGACCCGGACAGCATGTGGGTGGAGCTGAGTGATGGACGCACATTGGGCGTGCCGCTGGCATGGTTTCCGCGGCTGCTGCACAGCACAATCGAGCAGCGCGGGCAGGTGCGCATCAGCGCACGCGGGTTGCATTGGGAAGCATTGGACGAAGATATATCCGTCGCTGGCCTGCTTGCGGGCCAAGGCGATCAGACGCGTCGTCGTCCGCACGCTGCTTGATTTCAAACCAGAACGAGACTCGCGTTCCACGGATTCGCATACCCCATCCTTTCAGCTAGACCGTCGCTCGGTATTGCGATTCGCGTTTGCTCCTGCAAACGTAGGAACTGCGCGATTACGCACCAAGACCACGCATCACGGATTTCCATACGCAACCTTTACGCGAGCAAAATGGTTCCGGCGACAATGGCAAGAAGTCCAATAAACCAAGTTCCCATGACAGGTTCGTATAGTTTATTTCGCCGCAGCGCGATGTAGATGTAACCCGGCACGAATAATGACAAACCGCCCTGAACAAAACTCACATTGAACATAAGAATGCTGCCGACAAGCTGCGAACCGACAACAACAATGAATCCGATCAAGATGATTGATCGTTCAAACAATTTCGGCGTGCCGAATTTATATTGATCGGGAATCACGCCGGCATACCACGCACAGGCGATACAAAGTGCAATCGTGGCGAAGGCGATGAAAAGCGTTACCAGCCAGTCAAATATTGCCTTGCGCATGCGTCGCGACTTGGCGATCTCGCGAGCACGCGCCAAGGCAGCTTGATCTGTCTCGGACTCCGCGCTGCCGAAGGTAGGCTCGATACGCTGCATCAGTCACACTGCCTGAAATTCATGTGCCAACTACTTCTGCTTGAACGCCGTAGCCACCAGCGCATTGTCGAATCCACCGCCAACCACACCTTCCTCGGCGTAGCGATATACCGCGGCGGCGTAGATGCCCTGCAACGCGGCTTGCACGAGCGCGAGCATCAACGCAGCAATCACGCACGCTACGATCACGACTCCGATCAGGATGACCGAACGCGATGCGGCAGCGAGGGTGATGAGTCCGGCGGCGGCCAGGATCAATCCGAAAATTACCAGGCCGAAGATCAGGCCGATGCCGGCGTTGCCTATCAGGCTTTCGCCCCACGTGCGCTTGAGCAGTTCGGCGCTGCGCTTGACCGCATCGAACGGGCCGACATCGCTGTTCACGAGCACCGGCACGACCAGGAAAGTCGCGAGCGACCAGCCCATGCCGATCAGGCTGATGACCCACTGGCCGATGAATCCGGCACGATCCTGCAACGCGCGCAATACCATGCCGACCGTGGCGGAGATCACGGCGTAGCCGAAAATCGTCGGCAACTTCGACATGGCCATACGGAATCCATCGGCGGCGGTCGGCGTACCGCCGCGCAAATGAATCGTCACCGCACCGATCAACGCCGTGTTGAAAAAGATGATGACGAAATATTGCACGAGGTAGAACAGGAACATCAGCACCGCGCTGCCGGGATTCACATGCGTGTGCGCGGCTCGTTGCAACTCACCGGTAAATGCCATCGGCAGAAAGAAACTGGCGGTGACGATGATTGTGCAGATCGCCGACAAGGCCGGAAATACCAGCAAGGTTTTCTGCGCGCGCAATACGCCGGCACTCGCCTTGACCAGCGCCCAGCTGCGTGAAATTTCTCGAACATGATTTCCCCCGGCAAAGATGAAAAGACTGGATGCGTTCTAGCATTGCCCGCTGATCGCGTAAAGAGCAGGATGCACAGCCGCGTTGTTGGAGCCGTGGAATTACCCTTGACTCGGCGCCAGTGGCAGTCTGCGCATCGACTTACAAGTTCGTCATTCCAACGAAGGCTGGAGTGACGAGCGTAAGCCGACTGGACTTCCTACAAAATACCGTTGGCGACGCGCTGTAGCGGCTCGCTTCCCATCTCGAATTCCGACCAGAGTTGTGCGAGGGGCTTTTGCAATAACGGGTGTATAAGCTGCGGCGCAATTTCGGCCAGCGGACACAATACGAACGCGTGCTTGAGCTCCTTGCGGGGCAGCTCAAGATTGCCGGCGCCGCGCAAGATCAAATCGTCGTACAACACGATATCGATATCCAGAGTACGGCTGGCGAAACGCGGTTGATCGCGGCGGCGGCCGTGTCGGTCTTCGAGCGCATGCAACCAGTCATTCAGATCGACCGGCGACATCGTCGTTTCGATGATCGCCGCCATGTTGAGAAAGTCCGGGCCGTCGAATCCGATCGCCGGACAGCGATATACCGATGACAGCACGACCATGCCGAACTGCACGCGCAAATCGACAATCGCCGCTTGCAGGTTTTTTTCCGGATCGATGTTCGAACCGAGGCTGAGATACGCGTGCGCCATCAGCCGGGCTTGCTGCCGCGTTCGATGCAAACGCCAACCGCACGCGCACCGCGCACCGCGCCGGGCTTGGACAATTTCAGGCGCAACCAGCTCACACCAAATTCGTTGCGCACGATCGCCGCGCAACGTTCCGCCAGGGTTTCCACAAGTTCACATGTGGAAGATTCCACAAATCCGATCAGACGTTTGCTGACGGCCTTGTAGTCGAGCGTATCGTCGATGTGATCGCTGGCCGCGGGCCGGGTGTTATCGAACGCCATTTCCAGATCGAGCGCGACGACCTGGCGAATCTTGCGCTCCCAATCGTAGATGCCGATGACGGTTTCGATGCGCAGATCTTCGATGAAGACGATATCCATGGTGCAGTTTCCATAAATCGTTGAGTCGATATCGCGTTGGTGGCGATGCGACCAACCATCCGCGAGAATTATTTTTTGATCCGTGACGCCGACGACGAGAGGATTATTCAAGCGCCGACAAGGTTTGCAAATCCCAACGCGGTCGCACACTGATTTCCGGCCCCTGTGTTTGTCCGGCCTGCAAACGCAACGCACCGGCGAGCGCGATCATCGCGCCGTTGTCGGTGCAGAACTCGGGGCGCGGGAAATACACGCGGAATCCTTCCTTTTCTCCGGCGGCATGCAGTTGCGCGCGCAGTTGCTTGTTGGCGCCGACGCCACCCGCAATCACCAGCGACTTCGCCCCGGTTTGCGCAAGCGCGCGGCGACATTTGATCAGCAGCGTATCGACCACCGCCTCCTGAAAACCGCGCGCGATATCGGCCTGCGCGTTCGGCGTGTTGCCGTGCGCCTGCCACGCCAGCAGCACCTGGGTTTTGAGTCCGCTGAAACTGAAATCGAGGCCGGGCCGATCGGTCATCGGCCGCGAAAACTTGAATCGTCCTGCCTCACCGTGTTCCGCCAGCTTCGCCAGCAGCGGCCCGCCCGGATACGGCAAGCCCATCATTTTGGCGGTCTTGTCGAACGCTTCACCGGCGGCATCGTCGAGCGTATCGCCGAGCAAATGGTATTGGCCGATGGCCGCGACTTCGATCAGCATCGAATGGCCGCCGGACACCAGCAACGCCACAAACGGCGGCGCAGGCGGATCGGATTCGAGCAGCGGCGCGAGCAGATGGCCTTCCATATGGTGTACGCCGATCGCCGGAATATCGAGCGCAAACGCCAAGCTGCGCGCGCACGCCGCGCCGACCAGCAATGCGCCGACCAAGCCCGGGCCGGCGGTATATGCGACACCGGCGAGTTCGTCCATGCGCAGATTCGCACTGCGCAAGGTCTCCCGGATCAGCGGCAGCAGCTTGCGCACGTGGTCGCGCGAGGCCAGTTCCGGCACCACGCCGCCGTAGTCGGCATGCATGCGAATCTGGCTGTAAAGCTCGTGCGCGAGCAGGCCGCGCTGGCAGTCATAAACCGCCACGCCGGTCTCGTCACACGAGGTTTCTATGCCGAGCACGGGGCCAGGCTTTGCAATTGACTGCTTTGACACGCTAAAATGCACGGCTCGGCCCAAGAACGGGCTTGATTGTACCAGCGGAGAGATCATGCCAAACGTTAAAGTTCGCGAGAACGAACCTTTTGAGTTCGCCCTGCGTCGTTTCAAGCGCACCTGCGAAAAAGCCGGTGTACTGGCCGAAACGCGCAAGCGCGAGTATTACGAAAAGCCGACCCAGGAACGCAAGCGCAAGGCCGCCGCAGCGGTCAAGCGTCACATTCGCCGGGTATCGCGCGATGTGACCAAACGCAAGCGCATGTATTGATAGGCCTTCGCTGCGCCAATTTCAAGCGTGCCTGAAGAAATCTGGCACGCCTGCAAGCGCAGCAAACCATCATGACGCTGAAAGCTCGCCTCTTCGAGGACATGAAAGCCGCCATGCGCGCGGGCGAAAAAGATCGCCTGGGCGTCATTCGGCTGGTCAATGCTGCCATCAAGCAGCGTGAAGTCGATGAGCGCATCGAGGTCGACGACACGCAGGTGCTCGCCATCCTCGAGAAGATGCTCAAGCAGCGGCGTGATTCGGTCAGCCAGTTCGATGCGGCCGGTCGCGGCGATTTGTCGGCCGTCGAGAATTACGAAATCGGTGTGATCCAGACCTACCTGCCGGCGCAGCTCTCCGCGGCCGAGGTGGACGAGATCATAGCGGCCTCGATTGTCGAGTCCGGCGCGACCAGCGCCAAGGACATGGGCAAGGTCATGGGGCTGGTAAAGCCCAAGGTCGCCGGGCGTGCCGATATGGGCAAGCTTTCCGAAATCATCAGGACCAAGCTCGCGGCTTTGGGCTAGAACTCATTCCATCAGCTACTGCGCTCGCCAGATTGCGCGCCGGCGGTGCTCGGAATCCTCATGTACCGTATGTACATTCCGGTTCCTCCGCTCCGGCGTCACACAATCTGCCATCGCTCGCTACGCTGATGAAACGAGTTCCACTGGCATTGATTTGGTAAATGCGTATTTGCGAAGCCGCTCACCAGCGGCTTTTTGCGTTTCTGCCGTGCTGAAATCAAACCCTCGCGTGTAGCGGCGATTCGCCGTTTTGCGCACAGAAAACATCACTCTGTGGCATGCTAACAAGTCATGGCCGGTCGCATCCCCGACAACTTTATCGATGAACTGCTGACTCGCATCGACATCGTCGATGTGATCGAACAGCGCGTGCCGTTGCGTAAGGCCGGACGCGATTATTCGGCGCGTTGTCCGTTTCATGACGAGCGCTCGCCGTCGTTCACGGTCAGTCCGGCCAAGCAGTTTTTCCATTGTTTCGGCTGCGGCGCGCATGGCAGCGCGATCAAGTTTCTGATGGACTACGATCGTCTCGAATTCGTCGATGCGGTCGAAGAACTCGCCACGCGCGCCGGCCTCACCGTGCCGTACGAGGGCGGCAACAAACGTACGCCGCAGGCGTCATCTGACAGCGCCGATCTGTATACGCTGATGGACGCCTCGGCGAAGTTCTATCAACGCGAATTGCCGCGCAGCGAAAAAGCCTGCGCGTATTTCGCCAGCCGCGGGCTTGATGCGGAAACCATCACACGCTTCGGTCTGGGTTTTGCGCCGGACGAATGGGGCGCACTGAAATCCGCGCTCGGCAGTGCGCCGCCACGACTCGCGCTGCTCGAAAAAGGCGGCATGCTGATCAATGGCGAGAAAGGTTCTTTGTACGACCGTTTCCGCGATCGCGTGATGTTTCCGATTCACGATCGGCGTGGTCGCGTAATCGCATTTGGCGGACGTGTGCTCGGCGACGGCACGCCAAAATACTTGAACTCGCCCGAGACACCGCTGTTCCACAAGGGCCAGCAATTATTCGCGTTATGGCATGTGCGCCAGGCCAATACAAAGATTGCGCGACTGATCGTGGTCGAGGGCTACATGGACGTGATCGCGCTGTTCCAGCACGGCATCACGCAAGCGGTGGCGACGCTCGGCACCGCGACCACGCGCGAGCACGCCGAACTGCTGTTTCGTAATTCCGCCGATGTGTTTTTCTGCTTCGACGGTGATCGTGCCGGACGTAGCGCCGCGTGGCGCGCGGTCGAATCGGTGTTGCCGCGCATGCGCGACGGGCGTCAGGCTTTTTTCCTGTTTTTGCCGGATGGCGAAGATCCCGATTCGCTCGTGCGCAGCGAAGGCACGCCCGGTTTCGAGCAACGCCTCGCGAATGCGACGCCGTTGTCGGAATTCTTTTTCGCGCATCAGGAAAACGAAACCAATCTCGGCACCACCGACGGTCGCTCGCGACTCGCGGAAAAATGCAAGGCGCTGATCGAATCGATACCCGATGGCGCGTTCAAGGATCGCATGCAGGAAGTACTGGTCGAAAAAACCGCGATCTCGTGGCCCGGCCTCGCTCGCACTCATCACGCCGTGCGCGACGGCGCGCAGGCGCTGCTTGAGGATCGCGTGCTGATCGCCAAAGGCGAAACGCCCGACGGCATCTACAAAGCGGCGCCGCAACGCATGGAAAAATCGCTGCGCAGCGGCGCGCGCGCGCCGGAACGCAGCCTCGTGCGCAGCGCGATCACGACGCTGGTGCAGCAGCCCGCGTGCGCGATGGCGATCCAGCCGCCGACGATTTTCGCCGCGCTGCGCCAGCCCGGCATTCCGTTGCTGGTCGAGCTTATCGCGCTGTGCCGCGCGCGTCCGGACATCAGCACCGGTGCGGTGCTCGAACATTTTTCTGAGCGCAGCGAAGCCGCCGCGTTGCGCAAACTCGCGGTCGAGGATATTCCGGGCGACGCTGAAATGACGTGCGCGATTTTTCTCGAAACCCTCGGCAAATTGAATCGCCAGACCGAACACCAGCGTCGCGACGAACTGCAGAAAAAAAGCATGGAATCCTCGCTCAGCGCGGATGAAATGCACGAACTGCGTGCGCTGCTCAACAATCGCAATGACAACCCTGCGGGCGCCCCATGAAATCTTCCAACACATACGACGTCATCATCATCGGCGGCGGCCACAACGGCCTGGTCTGCGCCGCTTATCTCGCCAAAGCCGGACTCAAGGTGACGGTACTCGAACGCCGCGACGTGGTCGGCGGTGCAGCGGTGACGGAAGAATTTCATCCGGGATTCCGCAACTCGGTGGCCGCATACACCGTGTCGCTGCTGAATCCGAAAGTGGTGCGCGATCTCGAACTCGAACGCCACGGTTTGCGCGTGGTCGAACGCCAGCTCGCGAATTTCCTGCCGCTGCCGCAGGGGCAATTTCTCAAGATCGGCGCCGGCAAAACCGCGCAGGAAGTGGCGAAATTTTCCACGCGCGATGCCGAGCGACTCGATGCATATGCAACCCGTCTCGACGCGGTCGCCGACGTATTGCGCGACCTCGTTTTGCAGACGCCGCCAAATGCGATTCAGGGCGGCTGGCTGGCGGCGTTGCCGGAATTGTTCAAACTCGGCCGGCTCGGCAAACGCGTCGGCAAACTCGGAATCGAACTGCAACGCGAAATGCTCGACATGTTCGCCAAATCCGCCGGCGATTATCTCGACGGCTGGTTCGAAAGCGCGCCGATCAAGGCTGCGTACGGTTTCGACGGCATTGTCGGCAACTACGCGAGTCCGTACACGCCGGGTTCGGCGTATGTGCTGATGCATCCCGTGTTCGGCGAAGTGAACGGCAAAAAAGGCGCATGGGGCCACGCCATCGGCGGCATGGGTGCGATCACGCAGGCGATGGCGAAATCCGCGAGCGAACTCGGCGCCGAGATCCGCACCGGCGCG
>JANXUW010000023.1 GCA_025351985.1 Pseudolysobacter sp. | reverse complement strand
TCGTCTTCGAGCTTGGCGGTGAAATCGTAATCGACGTAACGCGTAAAATGGCCCGACAGGAATTTCGCCACGGCGCGGCCGACATCGGTCGGCTTGAAGCGGCGGCTGTCGAGCAAAACATATTCGCGAGCGAGCAAGGTCTGGATGATGCTGGCATACGTCGATGGCCGACCGATGCCATATTCTTCAAGCGTCTTGACCAGACTTGCTTCGGAATAACGCGGTGGTGGCTCGGTAAAATGCTGGTCGGCGGCGATGTCGATCAGCGGGATCACATCGCCGACTTTCATCGTCGGCAGGCGACGCTGTTCTTCGTCTTCGTCGGACTTCTGATCCTGGCCTTCTTCGTAGACCGCGAGGAAACCAGGGTCGACGACGGTGGTGCCGCTGACGCGGAACGTGGAATCCGTGCCGCAGGCAAAATCGACCGACACCGTGTTCAACGTGGCGAACTGCATCTGGCTGGCGACGGTGCGTTTCCAGATCAGCTCGTACAGCTTGGACTGCTCCGGCGTGAGATAGGCGTTGACGCTTTTGGGCGTGCGCAGGGCCGAAGTCGGGCGCACCGCTTCATGCGCTTCTTGCGCGTTCTTCGATTTGGTCTTGTAGACGTTCGGCTGCTCGGGCAAACCTTTCGCACCGAATTCGCGCGTGATGACATCGCGCAATTCCGCCACGGCATCTTGCGACAGGCTCACCGAATCGGTACGCATGTAGGTGATCAGGCCGACCACGCCTTCGTCGCCAAGTGCGATGCCTTCATACAGATTCTGCGCCATGCGCATGGTGCGGCTGGTGGTGAAACCGAGTTTCCGTGCGGCTTCCTGTTGCAACGTGGACGTGGTGAACGGCGCAGCCGGGCGACGTTTGCGCTCCTTGCTCGCGACTTCGGACACGACCAGCTTGCCGCCGGCCGCGCGTGTCAGCGCATCACGCGCGGCGAATGCATCGTGTTCGTTGACCAGATCGAACTGCTCGAATTTCTTGCCATGCAGACGCGTCAATCGCGCACTGAAATTCTGCTCGGGATGGGCGAGGTTGGCGGCGACCGTCCAGTATTCGCGCGCGATGAAGGCTTCGATCTCTTCCTCGCGCTCCACGATCATGCGCAACGCCGGCGATTGCACGCGCCCGGCCGACAGGCCGCGCTGTACCTTGCGCCACAACACTGGCGACAGATTGAAACCGACCAGATAATCCAGCGCGCGGCGCGCTTGCTGCGCGTTGACCATGTCCATCGACAGCTGGCGCGGATTGGCAACCGCTTCGAGAATCGCCTTCGGCGTGATTTCCGAGAACACCACGCGATGCAGAGTCTTGCCCTTGAGCAGATTGCGTTCGCGCAATATCTCGGCGATATGCCACGAGATCGCTTCGCCTTCGCGGTCCAAGTCGGTCGCGAGATAGACGGCTTCGGCGCTGGCGGCGGCCTTGGCGATCGCGGTGACGTGTTTCTCGTTGCGCTCGATCACTTCGTAGTTCATCGCGAAGTTATGATCGGTATCGACCGCGCCTTCTTTTGGCACGAGATCGCGCACATGGCCGTAGGAGGCCAGGACATGAAAGTCCTTGCCGAGATATTTGTTGATGGTTTTCGCTTTCGCCGGCGATTCGACGATCAGCAGATTCTTTGCCATGTTCTTTTCCGTGAGCCGCGCTGCTCGAGACGCATACGACATGGGGATTTCCACATCGGATACGAAGCCTTTGCCTACGCGGTTTGAGCCTGCCGCAACGGCACGCTCCTTATTCAGTCAATACATAGCGGCACATTGCTGTCAAGCGCCGCGTTTCCCGCGGACCTGCTTTTGCAACGATATACCGCAATAAAAAGCGCGATAAAACGTATCCGCGCAAACTCGCCAAACTTAGTTCAAAACCTCTCCCGGCTCGGCGAACATATGGCTTTCCATCCACGCATAAGCCGCTTCCTGGCCAGGCTGGTTGAACAACACCATCAGCACCACCCACTTCAAATCGTCAAGGTCGAGCTCATCCAGGTCAAGCGCCATTACGCGATCCAGCACGAGCTCGCGCTGCGCCGCATCGAGGATGCCGTTGCCTTCGAGAAACATCAGGAAACCGCGGCATTCCGCATCAAGCCGCAGCAATTCTTCGGGCGCGTATACGCGCACTGGCGCGCCGCCGAGTGGACGCAGCAATTCCGCGCCGAGCCGCATCCGCGACAACCCGTCGAGCCAGTCAAATGCCTTGCGAATTTCGGTGACGGCGAATCCCGCGTTCAACAACGCGGATTGCTGTGAATCGCGATCACGCCCGGCGTCGGGCTCCTCGCTGAAGAAGTTTTCGAAAAGGTATAACAGTACGTCCAGCACGTTCTCTTTCATCAGCTCCATGCGCTCTGCGATCAGGCCAAACTCAGGTTGGCAAAGGGATAATGCGCGCGGCGCAGATCGTTTATCGACCGCTTCGCGAATACATTCCGCCGCGTGCTGCCACGACAGTGCCTTCGAGTTCCAATAGCAGCAGCATGGAGGATAGGGCTGCCACGGTCAACCCGGAACGCTCCGACAATACGTCCAGACTCAGCGTTTCGTGCCCGAGTGCGGCGAGCAAACGCGCGTAATCGGGATCGTGCGCATGCGGGTCTGCGCTCATTGTGGCCGACGATAGCGAGTCGGGATTGCTGCGCGGTGACAACCGGCTGCGCAACGCATCGGACAAAGTTTGTGCGAGCGCGCCGAGCTCTTCGACAACTTCATCAGCAGTTTCGACCAACTTCGCACCCTGGCGGATCAGTTGGTGGCAACCGCGTGCGAGCGGATTGTGAATCGAACCGGGAATCGCAAACACCTCGCGGCCCTGTTCAGCCGCCAGTCGCGCGGTGATCAGCGAGCCGGATTGCACGCTCGCCTCGATCACCAGTGTGCCCAGACTCAAGCCCGCGATGATGCGATTGCGGCGCGGAAAGTTCTCTGCACGACCGGGCGTGCCGGGGAGAAATTCGCTGACCAGTGCGCCGTTTGCGGCAATTCGTCGCGCCAGTTCGTGGTGCTTGCGTGGATAGACCAGATCGATACCCGTGCCGAGCACGGCCAGCGTCGTGCCGCCGGCATCCAGCGCTGACGCATGCGCCGCGCCATCGATGCCATCGGCCAGGCCGCTGGTGATAGCAAAACCGGCTTGCACCAGCGCCTTGGCGAAGCTGCGTGCGGTGGATAATCCGGATTCACTCGAACTGCGGCTGCCAACGATGGCGACCTGCGGTGTCCATAACAGATCGGCATTGCCGTTGATAAACAGGCCGGCGGGAGGGCTCGGAATGCGCCGCAGCAGCGCCGGATAATCCTCGCTATCCCAGCCGATGAAATGATGTTCGGGTTGTTCGAGCCAGACCAGATCGGTGGCCAGCAAACTTTCATCGGGCTGGCGCAAGGCGCTGAGCGCGGGTTGCGCAACGCCGGAAGCGGAAGGTGACGACAGGATTCCGTGCAGCGTCTTGCGGCCATTGCCGAAGCGTTCGATCAAGCCACGCAAGCTCGCAGCGCCGAGACCCGGCGCGCGCATCAAGGTCAGCCAGGCAATGGCATTATCGATCGATTGGGCATCCATGCCGACAGTGTAGCCTCAGGTGTACGCGTGAACTGGCAACATCGCCTGGCAAAACACGCGCAGCGGTTTGATGACCGACGCGCCCGCATACTTCATCGATTCGAAACCAGTTACGGCAAGTCCGGGCCGTGCAGACGATCCAGCAGATGCACCGGACGGATACCGTCCATCACCAAGCCGTAGCTGATACGATCGAAGGTGCGGAATATCATGACGTGGCCGATATATTCTTCGGGTAACTGCACCTGCTTGTCCTTCGGATGCAGGAACGCCTTCATGCCGCTTTCCGGATAACCGCTGTTGTCGTTGACGACATCGCCGGGATGATAAATCGCGAACACCTGGCCATTTTCAATGCCATCGTGGGCGCCACGCGAGAGCGCAACCACCTGCATCGGTCCGACCACATCGATCGCATCGGTGAAGGACAGCACGCGCATATTGTCGGGCACCTGCGCCGGTGCGTGCGGCACGAATTCGGCATCGTAACTGTGCGTATCGATCGGAATAATCAGGTCGCCGGCGTGCACTTCGAAATCGGAATCGAGTACCAGCGCCGAGCTCGGTTCACCAGAACGCGTGATCTGCACCGTACCGAAATCCATGACTTCGTAACCGAGGAATTCGACGCGTGAGCGCCAGCTGATTTCATATGGCGCGTGATGCCACAGCATGTTTTCCTGACCATCGCGGCTGTCGATCGGCTGGCGGAACGTTTCGCGATGTTCGTCGACGCGGTCTTCTTTCGGCGTGATCTCGTGGTAGCGATTGGTCGGTCGCGCCAGCGCATATTGCTGGCCCGGCTGCGCGCTCAATCCACGCACGTAAACCAATTGGCCGCTGGCACCGAGCAGGCGATTTTCCTCGATCGCCACAACGTGCGGCAGATGCTTGAACTCGTCTTCGTTGAGAATGCGCGCGTGTTTCAGGAAAGGTTTGACCGCCGCCAACGGAATCGGCTTGATTGCCTCTTGCTTGCCGCTGGCACGAACCTGCGGACCGTCCAAACCGAGCGAATTGTGGCCGTCGATGTAACTCAGGCTGAGCACGTCGCCAGGATAGATGAGGTGCGGATTGCGCACCTGCGGGTTGGATTGCCAGATCTGTGGCCATTCCCAAGGGCGCTTGAGAAAGTGCGCGGCAATCGACCAGAGCGTGTCACCGCTTTTGACGGTGTAGCTGTCCGGATGGTTATCGGCTAACTGAGCATCGCCGGCAACCACGCCCAACGTGATCAGCAGGCCCGCGCAAACGCATAGGAGCTTCTTCGGCATGACTGCTAACTCGCTTGATCCCCAATTCGTCAGGATTGTAACGCAAAGTCGTAAGAGAGCAAGGCATCTTGCCGATAAATCAGCAATTATTCCTGTCTACTGCCTCGCAATTCGGCAACAAACATCGCCGTATCGGCGCAAAACAGGTAAGATTTGATGCTGGGCTTGCGTCGTGCGGCAGCGGGCCGCATCTAGCAGACAGAGGTAATGCCCATGGCTTTTTTGCCGATTCTCGAGTTTCCCGATCCGCGCCTGCGCACCCAGGCGCAGCCGATCAATCATTTTGACGATACGCTGCTGCGCCTGATCGACGACATGTTCGAAACCATGTACGCCGCGCCGGGCATCGGCCTGGCCGCGAGCCAGGTGAACGTGCACAAGCAATTGCTGGTGCTGGATGTTTCGGAAGAAAAAAACCGCCAGTTGGTGCTGATCAACCCGAAAATCATCAGCCGCGATGGCAGCCAGACCTATCAGGAAGGTTGCCTGTCGGTGCCGGGCATTTATGCCGATGTCGATCGCGCGAACTCGATCGTGGTCGAGTCGCTGGATCGCCACGGCCAGCCGCAGCACATCGAGGCCGATGGCCTGCTCGCGGTCTGCATCCAGCACGAGATGGATCATCTGATCGGTAAACTGTTCGTCGATTATCTGTCGCCGCTGAAACGCGAAATGGTCCGCAAGAAGCTTGAAAAAGCGCGTCGCGCCGCCGCACCTGCGGCGTGAGTACGGATGCAGAATCGGCGGATCGAGCAGAATTTTATCGCGATCAAATCGTCTTGCTCGGCGTTTCCGCGATTTGCCCGACAGGCAAATGCTCGCGCCGTCGTTATCCAACCCTGACGGCTGCGGCCGAGAAATCGTGACCACTCTTCCAGATAGCAAACCTTTGCGTGTGGTGTTCGCCGGCACGCCGGAATTCGCCGTGCCGTGCCTGCACGCCTGCATCACCGCGGGTGTGGAAATTGCCGCGGTTTACACCCAGCCGGATCGGCCTGCTGGCCGTGGCCGGCAGCTCACGCCGAGCCCGGTCAAGCACGCGGCACTCGCTGCCGGGTTGATCGTCGAACAACCTGAAACACTCAAGGATGCGGCCGCGCAAAAGCGCCTCGCCGAACTCGCGCCCGACCTGCTCGTGGTCGTGGCGTACGGCTTGATTTTGCCGCGCAAGGTGCTCGCGATTCCGCGCCACGGCGGCTGGAACGTGCATGCATCGTTGTTGCCGCGCTGGCGCGGCGCGGCGCCGATTCAACGTGCGATTCTCGCGGGCGATGCCGAAACCGGCGTGTGCTTGATGCAGATGCAGGCGGGGCTTGATACCGGTCCGGTATTCGCGCGTCTGCTCACGCAAATCACGACCACGGATAACGGCGGCACGCTGCACGATCGCCTCAGTCAACTCGGCGCGGAATTGCTGCGCACCTTCCTGCCGCGCCTGCAAGATAATGACATGCCGCCTGCCGAAATCCAGCCCGAAGAAGGCGTGAGCTACGCGCACAAGCTGGAGAAACGCGAGGCGCTGCTCGACTGGAATGCCACCGCGATCGCGCTCGAACATCAGGTGCGCGCGTTCGATCCGTGGCCGGTGGCCGAGGCCGATATCGCCGGCGAACGCCTACGCATCTGGGCCGCAAAAGCACAACCGATGCAGCATCAGGCAAACCCCGGAACGCTGCTCGCGGCGACCAAGTCCGGGCTCGATATCGCAACGTCCGCAGGCGCGCTGCGCATCACCGAACTGCAACGCGCCGGCGGTCGGCGCATACCCGTCGCCGACTATCTGAACGCACGACCCGAGCTGAAAATTTCCGCCGCGGAAAATATTCCATCATGACCACCCTCGGCGTGCGCACCATCGCCGCCCAAGCCTTGGCGCAAGTCGCGCTCGGTGGCGAATCGCTGCGTCTGGTATTGCCAAAAGCCAGCATCGGTTTGACCGATCCGCGCGATCGCGCCTTGCTCGCGGCGATTCTGTTCGATGCCTCGCGCTGGTATCTGCGGCTCGATGTTTTGCTCGATCGTCTGCTCGCCAAACCGCTGCGCAAGCGCGACCCTGAACTGCATTGCCTGCTGATCGTCGGCCTTACGCAGATCCGTTATCTGAATTTGCCGAGCCACGCCGCCGTCGCCGAAACCGTCAACGCCGCGCGCGAATTGCGCCGCACCCAATTCGCCGGATTGGTGAACGCGATCCTGCGCCGTTATTTGCGCGAACGAGATACGTTGGACGCCACGCTCGATGCCGATCCGCTGACACGCAGCAGCCATCCGCGCTGGTTGATCGAACGCTTGCAACACGATTGGCCGCAGCAGCTGCCGGAAATTCTCGATGGCAACAACACGCCGGCGCCGTTGTGGCTGCGCGTGAATCGGCGCCGCACCCGCGTGACCGATCTGCACGAACGTTTGCGTGCGCAAGGTATCGAGGCCACGTCGAATCCGCTGTGCATCGATGCGTTGTTGCTCGCGCAAAGTACCGATGTGACGCGCCTGCCGGGTTTCGTCGAAGGCGAATTTTCGGTGCAGGACGGCGCCGCGCAACTCGCCGCCGATTTGCTTGCGCTGCAACCCGGCCAACGCGTGCTGGATGCGTGCGCCGCACCGGGCGGCAAGACTGCGCATATCTGTGAACGCGCCGATGTGTCTGTGCTCGCGCTGGACAAGGAGGCCGCACGCCTGCCGCGCATGCAAGAAAATCTGCGCCGGCTCGGCCTGACTGCCGAACTGCGCGCGGCCGATGCCGCGGCCACCGCCGAGTGGTGGGATGGCCAGCCTTTCCAGCGCATTCTGCTCGATGCGCCATGCTCGGCCAGCGGCATCATCCGCCGCCAACCGGATATCAAACTGCACCGTCGCGCCACGGATATCGCCACGCTGGTATCCGAGCAAAAACGCCTGCTCGATGGGCTCTGGCCGTTGCTCGCTGTCGGCGGTCGATTTTTGTATGCGACGTGTTCGATCTTGCAGGCCGAGAACGAACAACAGATCGCGGATTTTCTGGCGCGCACGCCAAATGCACGCAGCATCGCTTTCGCTGCGCAGAACAGCGCGCTGGAAAACTGGGGCAGCGCAACGCCATCCGGGCGACAGAATTTTCCGGGCCAGAACGGCATGGATGGATTCTTTTACGCGATTCTGGAAAAAGTCGGCTGACGAACTTCGCTCATTTTCTCCGCACTTCCAACCGTACCCCATATTGGATGATTTGCATGGACCGCAAAACAAAATCGCTGCTCTGGAAAGTCTTGATTCTTGCCGCAGTGATCGTTGTAATCCTGATTTGTTTCTGGTCATTTCAGAACGCGAAAAAACAAACTGTGGCGATCGTCGGCCAATCCGTATCCGCATCGTCGTCAACATCCATCGCACCGCGTATGGAGAATGGCGCGGCAACAAGGCAGATAGCCTCGCCGCAACAATCGTCGTCTCGACAATCAACCGGCAACAGATCAAAACACATCGATTGGCCCACGCGCGGCACGCCAGTCGATACTGCGATCGAAAGTCTTCAGCCGCTCGCCGACAGCGGCGATACCGAAGCCATGCTGATGCTGAGCAGTTATCTTGAGGGTTGCCGCATGGCGAATCGCGGCACCGATGACGTCATTCGGCAGCACGTCATCGATAACACCCTTCAGCGGGAACAGGCCCAGCTGAATGGGCGGCCCTACACCAACGAGTTGGAATCCATTACCGGCGAGATCGCGGTTCGAATAGCGCAGCGCGACCAATGCGCAAAGATCGATTTCGACCGCGCGACGCACTGGTTCGATTGGATTGCACGCGCTGCGCAGTCAGGCGACACGAATGCGATGGTCGACTACGCGTCACACGCGTTCGAGGATTTCTACGATCACGACCAATTGCTCAACAATTTCGACGAGGTCACCCGGCGACGCGCCATTGCCGCGACCTATCTGCAGCAGGCACTGGAACAACACAATTGCAATGCTCTGATTCGATTCGAATGGGCATACGCCGGCGAGCGCGGAATGGGAGCGTTATTTGCACCCGATCCGTCTGCCGCTTACGCCTACGAGTTGGCGGGTCATCTATGGCAGAGCGCTTATTCCCCGGCATATGCAAAAAATGCCGAGGGCGTTGATGTTCTTGCCGATCGGGCGAAGATGCTGAATGCCGATCAGATCCTTGCGGCGCAAACTCGTGGCACGGCGATTTTTGAGCGTTATTGCCGAGGTGTCGGCGAGTGAGTTTGAGTTTTTTTCGGAATGCTGGCTGCAGGCTTCGATCGATTACCGAGGTACGTGATGCGGCGCGTGCAAAGCTCACGTCCGCAAAAATGCTTTTTCCAAAATTTAGGGTGCCTTGCATTGCCATGACCCAGGAGTGGCTCATCGCGCCGCGCGGGATTGCCGGCGAATATGGGAATATGTCGTCATTCGCAGGGGTTCGGTCGTTGGAATTTTGCAAACTTGCATTGGTGATTTTGCTCGGCGCTGGCATGTCCGCTTGCGCGGCTTCTGCTGCGCCCGGCGATCTGCCGCGCCTGCAAATCAGCAGCGCGAGTCTGCAGCAACGTGCGGATGGCGCGACCTTGGACGTGGCGCTCGACTGGCACGCGAGTCCGCTGATGCTGGAGGCGCTCGATCACGGCATTCCGCTCGATTTGCGTCTGCGCATCGACGCGCAATCCGCCGCCACGCTCGGCTGGCGCAGCAGCGTGGCGAGCAACGAACGGCATGTGCAGCTGCGTTATTTTCCGCTCAGTCGGCAATATGTTTTACGCGATCTCGAACGCCAGGACGAACGCCATTTCATCGCGCGCGCGTCGTTGTTCGCCGCGCTCGAGGATCTGCATTTACCGCTGATCGACTGGAACGACACGCGCGCCGAACGTTATCGCGTGCAGGCCGATCTGGACAGCGCGGCATTGCCGGGCGCGATGCGCGTTTCGGTGTGGTTCGATCCCGCGTGGCGCATGCCGGCGACGGAATTCATCTGGCCGGCCAATGCAACGACTGAGTCCGCGCATGAGTGAACCAAGCGGATCGCTGACGCGCCTGGTGCGCCGCATTCTGCCGCCGCTGGCGGTGCTGGTGTTGCTCGGCGCGGCGTTGTTTCTCGCCAACGATGCAGCCAGCGGCGGCAATCGGCTCGGCGGCATTTATGCGTGGATGCTCGGCGCATCGATTTTCGCGCTGCTGGTGTTGACGCTGATCATCGGCCAGCGTTTGTTGCGGCTGCTGCGCGAGTTGCGTCGCGATGCGCCCGGCGCGCGCCTCACGCGGCGTCTGCTGATCATGCTGATCGTGCTGGCGTTGCCGCCGGTGGTGGTGGTGTACGGGTTCGCGCTGAATTTTCTCAACGCCACGATCGATACCTGGTTCAATGTGCGGCTCGAACAAGGCCTCGACGATGCGCTCGATCTGGGTCGTGCGTATCTCGACGAGCATCTGCAAACGGCCGAGCAATCCAGCACCGCGCTGGCAAAAGATTTGTCAGGTGCCGCGCAGAACGAATGGCAAGGTCAGCTTGATAATGCAGTGGATCGCATCGGCGCAAGCGAGCTGAGCCTGTTCGGCGCGGATCGCGCGGTACTCGCGAGCGCCAGTTCCGATCCGCGTTTGCTGAATCCGGCGTATCCCGATGCGGACACGCTGATGCGCGTGCTCAGCAATGGCCGTTATGCCGGTGCGGAACCGATCAACGGCACGCTGATGTTGCGTGTGGTGCAGCCGGTCGGTGGTGATGCGCCGGGCAGTTCGCGGATGTTGCAGGCGCTGTTTCCGCTGCCGGAAAAACTGCGCCTGCTGACCACGCGCATTGAGAACGCGAGCTTCGATTTCCAGCGCCTGAAATTCCTGCGCAGCTCGCTCAAGCTCACCTTCACCGTGGTGCTGACATTCGTATTGTTGCTGTCAGTGCTGTTCGCGCTGCTCGCAGCGTTCACCGTGGCGCGGCGGCTGGTCGCGCCGATCGGGCGGCTCGCGATCGCCACGCGCGCAGTCGGCGCCGGACGCTACGACACGCCGCTGCCGATCGCCAGCGACGACGAGCTCGGTTTTCTGCTGAGTTCATTCAACCAGATGACGCGCGAACTCGAACACGCCAGCGCCCGGCTGAATCGCAGCGCGCAGGAAACCGAAAGCCAGCGCGCCTATCTCAAGGCCGTGCTCGAACGCCTGTCTTCGGGCGTGCTCGGCGTCGATCGCGACGGTGTTCTGCGCACCGCCAATCGCGCCGCCGAAACCATTCTCGGCATGCCGCTGGCGCGTTACCTGAATCGCCAGCTGGCCGACCTGCGCCACGATTTTGCGCCGTTGCATGCGCTGATCGAACCGATCCTCAAGCATATCCGCGACGGCGTGCGCGAATGGCGCGAAGAAGTCTTGATCGAGTCCGACGGCGAACGTCGTGTGCTGATGTTGCGCGGCGCCGAACTCGCCGCCGACGATGCCGCCAACGCCGGGTTCGTCGTGCTGTTCGACGATCTGACCGTGCTCAATCGTGCGCAGCGCGACGCGGCGTGGGCCGAAGTCGCACGACGTCTCGCACACGAAGTGAAAAACCCGCTGACGCCGATCCAGCTCGCCGCCGAGCGTTTGCGCCGACGTTTTATCGGTCGCCTGCCGCCGGAAGAAACCGAAATACTCGATCGCGCCACGCACACCATCGTCAGCCAGGTCGAAGCGCTCAAGGCGATGGTGAACGCGTTCGGCGACTACGCGCGGCCACCGCAAATCGATGCGCGGGTATTGTCGTTGCACACCTTGATCGCCGAAGTGCTCGATCTGTATGAGAACGATCAGCGCATCAAGCTGACGCGCAATCTCGCCGCAGATGATCCGCTGTTGCGCGCCGACGCCGGACGCCTGCGCCAATTGCTGCACAACCTGCTGAAGAACGCACTCGAAGCGATCGGTGACAGCAAACAGCCGCAGATCGATGTCGGCACGCAGCGCGTGCAGGCGAGCGGCCAGAACTGGGTCGAGCTGACGATCGCCGACAACGGCCCCGGCCTGCCCGCGGATTTCGGCGAGCGCTGGTTCGAGCCTTACACCACGAGCAAGGTCAAGGGCACGGGCCTTGGTCTGGCGGTGGTCAAGAAGATCGCCGAAGAACACGGCGGCAGCGTACACGCGGAAAATCGTGTCGAGGGCGGCGCGATTTTCATCTTGCGTTTGCCGCTCGGATAAACCGTCGCGAAGACACGCGCTGCGACACGCGCTGCATCGCGCGCTTTATAATTCGCCAGCGATGATTTGAACGAACTATTTCGCTACCGCGCCGCACCGTTTTCCATCGTGAATTGTCATGACTCTCCAGCCGCTCGTCGCGCCCGATAATCGCCCCCTGTTCAGCGCCAGCGCGCGCGCCGATCTGTTATGGTTTTTCGGCTTCGCGCTGATCCTGCTCGCCGCCGGCATCGGCCTGCGCGATCCGTGGCCGGCCGACGAACCGCGTTTTGCGCTCGCCGCGAAACAGATGTTCGACAGCGGCGACTGGCTGTTCCCGCATCGTGGCATCGAGCTGTATGCCGACAAGCCGCCGTTGTTCATGGCGCTGCAAGCGGCGGCGTACAGCGTCGTGCGCAGTTGGCGCATCGCGTTTCTGTTGCCGTCGCTGCTGGCCGCGCTCGGTACGCTGGCGCTCACCTACGATCTGGCGCGGCGCCTGTGGAATCACCGCACCGGAATGTATGCCGCGATCCTGCTTCTGTTTACGGTGCAGTTCACGTTCCAGGCGAAGAAGGCGCAGATCGATCCGACCGTGAGTTTTTTCATCATGGCATCGTGTTACGGCCTGCTGCGCCATTTGCTGCTCGGACCGGATTGGCGT
>JANXUW010000743.1 GCA_025351985.1 Pseudolysobacter sp. | reverse complement strand
GACGACCTGCCCAGTATACTAAACCAAGGAGTGACAACTAAAACGAAAGACCTGATGTTTGAAGCGTTGGATCTACAACAACAAGAAACCAATCAGGTTGGTGATGTAATTGAATTTTTATCAAAAATCAAAAACCAATTTAACGTTGGCCAGAATCACATTCTTTTCCAACGGCAGCAAGACTCCGACAAGTACAACGAATATCTACACAAAATTTTTGCCACAGACTCAAAGCTTCAGGCTGTAGAGAGGGAGCGCTTGGCCATGGCTAAAGAAGGGCTCAAGCGTATGGAGAGCCTTGATCACTAGTGGGTAGTAGCAACGGGTCATATCTCGTGTCAGAATTTCGGCTCAATCGGGCTAACAATCGTCCCAGCGGAGGCGCGAAAAAGCCGCGCGCCCCTTAACTCCGGCGTTGAAGCTGTAGAAAAACCCCTTTTATTGATCGATTCGTCCGCCGCCTTGGCGGACTTTTTCGTTTGATCGTGGTGAACGATTCCCCTGCGTTCCATCGCGGCCGTGACGAGTCCGCGATCGGGAAGCGATACGGCGATGCAGAACGTGATTTCCGGCCGATGGGTGGCTTATTGGGTCGTCAGGTTGCCGTAGCGTTGCAACTTCGCCACGTTGTGGACAATGCAAAACAGCGCGTAGCGCGTAGCGCGTAGGTCGGAAAAGCGTAGCGCCTTCCGACAGCTACAAACTCAAACTCGTCGCTTCAATGTCGGATAACGCGGCTGTGTCGCTCACCCGACCTACCGACGCGGGCCGATAGGGAACAATGGACGCATGTCAAAATATCGGCGTAATCGTGTTCCCGGTGGGACGTATTTCTTCACGGTCAATCTGCTTGATCGAAGCAGTCGATTGTTGACCGAGAATATCGACGCTTTTCGCGCAGCGGTCCGACAGGTGCGTGCGAGAAAAGCTTTCCACATTGATGCGTGGTCGATATTGCCAGACCATACGCACTGCGTCTGGACGCTACCGCCCGGTGACACGGATTATTCAGCGCGATGGAAAGCGATCAAAATCGCTTTTGCCAAAACCCTACCAAAAACCGAGCGTTTATCTGCGGTACGGCTGCGCAAGGGCGAACGTGGTATCTGGCAACGTCGATTCTGGGAGCACACGATTCGCGACGAACGCGACTACGCTGCGCATGTCGATTACGTGCATATCAACCCGCTCAAGCATGGGCTGGTGCAACGTGTTGCGGATTGGCCGTATTCGACGTTTCATCGTTATGTCGCGGCCGGAATCTATCCGTCTGAGTGGGCCGGCACGTCGGATCTTGTTGTGGTTGGTGAGAGGTAGCGTGTAGGTCGGATGAGCGGCGCCGCCGAGTTAACCGACGACAATCGAATCTCGCGTGAGGTAGGTAATTGCTCTCGAAATTAGATAACGCATTCGCAATTGCCGGAAGGCGCTACGCTTTTCCGGCCTACGTCTAACTGCGCAACGCGCGTCGTGGCGTATCGTGGTCATACCCACCGCAGCGTCGCGCGGGGCGTCAGATCAAATATCCGGCAAGGCGACAATGATCAATCTACTAATCCCCTTCATGGCGCTGGCAGCCATCGGCTTTCTGCTGAGCCTGACCGTGCATATCCTCGCGCTCGCCGGGCTTCTGCCACCCGGCGGCGAGGCGGTATTCGGATTGCATATCGGTATCTTCGTGGTGTGGTTGCCGGCGGTGCTGGTCTCGATCCGGCTCAACCGCGGGCAGCGCACGCGCAACTCGTGGAAACAAATGCTGGCCGGATGTCCTGACTGGATGCGTTATGCGGTCATGGGATTGTTCGCTTATGCCTTCCTGAATTTCTTCATCGCGTTTTCCGGTGAGCAACCCAGCCGAGGTCACGGCGGTGGGATATCGCCAGCCGAGCTGCGCGGATTCTCCGGTCACTGGATGCTGTTCTACGGCTTGGCCTTCTGCATTTTGTTCTCGGCGTTCCGCAAGCCATGGCTGCTGAGCACCGCCAAGTGTCCGGCCGGCCACGAGGTCGCGCACTCCGATACCTTCTGCCCGACCTGCGGCAAGCCAATCCCACCGCGCAACGCGTAGGTCGCATGAGCGGCGTAGTCGCGCTATCCGACGATGACCGAACTCAGGCGGCATATATAACTGCCTCCAGCATGTATCACGCGCTCGGCAGATGTCGGAAGGCGCTATCCATAGACCACCCTTGTGGTGGCGCTCCCCCGACCGGCGGGCGTGACTGTCCCCGGCTTTCCCGCCCACGGATTAATGCCTTAGCCCTTTTGGCACTAGGCCAGAAAAACACGAGAATGCAAGCTATGCGGCTTGATCATCACATCATTGGCGCGTGTGCCTCAGGAACAATCATGCTGTCTGGAAAGTACTGCGTAACAACGATCATCACTGCTGCCCTGCTGTGGTTGCCTTCTGTCGGCGCCGCTGCAAGAACAGTGGACGAAGCCAACGCAATGACCAGGCAATTGCTGCAGCAGAAGATGAAGGAGCAACGCATCCCGGGGCTGCAGGTTGCTGTCATCAAGGGCAACCGGATCGTGCTGTCCGAAAGTTATGGCCTGGCCAACGTCGAGAACCGCGTGCCTGCCAGCAAAACCACCTTGTTCCCGATCAATTCCGCGACAAAGTCATTCACCGGGATTGCCATGATGCAGCTCGCCGAAGCCGGGCTGGTCGATCTGGAAGCGCCTGTCTCGCGCTACCTGCAAGACCTGCCTGAGGCCTGGCGCGGCATCCGCATTCGTCAACTGCTCGGCCATACTTCGGGCCTGCCCGACATCGTCGACCAGAAGGGCGGTCCCATTGGCGGCGGCACTGAAATAGCGGCGTGGGAAGCGGTGAAGAAATTGCCAATGGATGCAGCGGTTGGCGCGCAATTTTCCTACAACCAGACCAACTACGTTTTGTTGTCGCAGATCATTGCGCAGCAGACCAAGATGCCCTACGAGAAGTACGTTGCGAAGCATCAGTTCGCCGTGGCGAATATGCCCTTGTCGACCTTCGGCGACAGTTACGACCTCGTTCCCAATGCGGCGACCATCTATGCCACCACACCGCGCGGAACTTCGGCGCCGGACGATAGCAACCGTCTGTCGAAGTGGATCTACGAGATACCTTACGGTCTGTGGGGCGGTGCTGGAATCCAGACAACGGCGGACGAGGTTGCGCATTGGCTCATCGCGTTGTCGAACGGCCGACTGATCAGCACGGCGGATGTCCGCAAGATGTGGGTGCCGGAAAAATTGAACAGCGGTGTCGACGGCGAATGGGGAGCCGGATGGCCTGTGCTGCAAACATCTCCGCACCTGCAAGTGGCGGGTTTCGGTGGCGCCCGTGCGGCGTTTTTCGTCTATCCGGATGAGGGGCTGGCCATCGTCGTGTTGACCAACCTCGCCGGAGCGAATCCGCAGCGCTTCGTTCCGCAGATAGCCGAGTTCTACAAGCCGTAGCGCGTAGCCCGGATGAGCAGCGCAGCCGCGCTATTCGACGATGACAAAATGTCACGAGGCGCATGCGATTGCGTTAGGCTTGCGCGATGGGTTTGGCAATCGCTGGAGGACGCTGTCCATAGACCTACCGATAGTGGTGGCGCTTTTGCGGAATACGCAGGATTGTTCAATGCTACGGCAGCAAACAGGGAATG
>JANXUW010000716.1 GCA_025351985.1 Pseudolysobacter sp. | reverse complement strand
CGCATCGGCAGCCGCGCCCATCCATCGCGTGGGGAGAAATCGGCATGACCGCGCAGCTTACCGCCGCAGTGCTAGGTGTAGTGCTTGCGGGCACCATCCTGTTTCTGGTGCGGCGCGATCATCTGCACGGTCCTTACGCGCTGTGGTGGCTCGGCGTGGCAATAGCAACGCTGATTCTTGGAGTGTTCCCTTCGGTGGTGCCGTGGCTCGGCCTCATCACCGGCATCAGCTACGCGCCAGTGGTGCCGATCATCGTTGGCATATCGATGATCCTGCTGCGCATGCTGCAACTCGACATCGAACGCTCGCGGCAGGAACGCCAACTGCGGCGTCTCGTGCAAAAGATTGCGATCCTCGAAACCGAGATGAAATGCCAGCGTGATCCTCCCGATGCAAAAACTGCAGTATCAACGCCGTTGCACGAAGGCGGAGATTGGCATGAGCACGAGTGACGGCTGTCGCTAGGCGCATGCGCGTTCTGCATCTCGGCAAGTTCTATCCGCCCTACCCCGGCGGCATCGAAAATTTCAGCGCCGAATTGGCGGAAACCTCGGTACAAAATCAGATCCCGACGGCGATATTGGCGCACGCCGCGCCCAGAACACATCGTACTGAACAGCGCATGCAAAACGGCGTCGATGTGACGCTGGCAGCGTGCCACGGCCAGCTCGTCTATGCGCCGATCAGCCCCGGGTTTCCGCGGCTGTTGGGACAAACCATAACGCGTTTCAAGCCCGACCTGCTGCATCTACATCTGCCGAATACCTCGGCATTCTGGGCATTGTTGAGTCCCGCGGCGCGGCGTCTGCCGTGGATCGTGCACTGGCATGCGGATGTGCCGCTGGATGCCGCCGAACGCAAACTGCGTATCGCGTATCGCCTCTATGGCCCGTGGGAACAGGCATTGCTGAAGCGGGCAAAAGCGATCGTCGCCACGTCCCGTCCGTATCTCGAAAGCAGCACGGCACTATCGGCGTGGCAAACGAAGGCTCAGGTGATTCCGCTCGGGCTCGGTCCGATTTCAACATCAGTGGATGAGTATGCGTGGCCTGTAATCCCCGGCGATATCGCACCGTTGCGGATACTCTCAGTCGGGCGGCTGGCGTACTACAAAGGCCACGATGTCTTGCTTCGTGCGCTGGTCTCAATTCCGCAGGCGGTGCTGGTCTTGGTTGGTAGCGGCGAGCGTGAGTCGGCATTGAAACAACTGGCGCAGGAGCTTGGCATAACGTCTCGCGTACGATTTGCCGGGACGCTGTCCTGGGACGACAACGATCTTGCCGCCGCTTATGCGAATGCTAATGTTTTTTGCTTGCCGTCGATAGAACGCACCGAATCTTTCGGACTGGTATTGCTGGAAGCGATGCGCGCCGGATTGCCGGTAGTCGCAAGTGCGATCCCGGGATCAGGCGTGAGTTATGTGGTTTCCGACGCTGAAACCGGCCTCCTGTTTGCACCGGGCGACAGCAACGCGCTGGCACAGGCGCTGGCGCGTTTGCATACGGATGCGGAGCTGAGATCGCGACTTGGCAGCGCTGGCCAGAAACGTTGGCGCGAGCAATTCAGCATGAGCGCTGTCACTTCGCAAACTTTGGCGTTGTATCGCCGCGTGCTGGATTGCAGCTGATCAGTTCTGTCGCGTATCCGGTTTGATTACGGCGGGCTGGATCACGTCGGCCATCAAATGACTCGATCAAATCGGCACAGGTTCGTGCGTCGTCGTCGAATTGTTCTGCGTTTCTGCTCGACCGGCATCGCGCAGCAACAACGCCAGCAAGGTGATGACCGCTGGCGTGATATGCATGATCAAGCGGTTGGCACTGGTAAAATCCTCGGCCCAGCGCGATGCCTCGGTAAAGAAAAACAACACGAATAAAAACAGCATGCACAGCAACAGCATGGCGCCGAGTAAAAGCACATTGTCGTTGCGCAAAAATTCGCGCCAGCGCAGCACCACGATCAGCGGCGCCAGAAACCACAACAGGTGCCAGTTCGGTAGCGAATACAACGTCGCAAACATTTCGCGGCCGACCGAATGCCACTGCAGCAGCAGCAAACCCTTGCCGGGAATATCGATCGATCCCCAGCTGATGCGCGCCAGCCCGAGTCCGGGCAACGGCACATCGAATCCGCCGATTGCCAGGCCGATCACGACAATCGCAATTGTGCCGCCGACCGACCACCAGCGCGCACGCGCGAGCAACACGCCGAGAAATACGATGGCGAGAAAACAAGCCAGCCATACGCCACCTTCCAGCTTGATCGCGGGCAGACATAACGCCAACGCGATGATGGCGATCAACTGCATGGGCCGGCGTTGCTGCAACCAGACCAGCCACGCCAGCACGACCATGCCGAACACCGCCGCCAGCCATAAATCGGCATAACCGGCGAGTGCAACGTGCGCATTCAATAGCGGCAACGAACCGAGCGCATATGTCGCCAACATCGCACGCAATCGCGTCATGCCAAGCACACGCAGCTGAGAATAGGTAACCAGCAGCAAGGCGATCCAGATTCCAGCCCACGGCAGATTGACCATCGGCTCGTTCCACTCGCCGGCCGCGCTCGCAAACCAGATCTGCATCCAGCCGAGCAGGCTCGGGTATTGCCAGATGGCGGTGGTGCGTTCTGCCGATTCGCCAGAGGCCAGCCACTGCGGGATGGAAACGTAGGGCTCGGCGTGACCGAGCAGATACCAGCTCTTCGGTTTGACCGCCCAGGCGCTCCAGGCATCCCACGGAAAGGTCGGACGCAGCCAGACCTCATCGATCAGGACTACCGCACGCAACAGCAGTATCGCGAGCAGCAAAAAAAACACGATGCGCTGCCACGTTTGCTGCGGTTCCAAAGTCTGCAACAACACCGGTTTTTTCTGGAAGCGCCAGCTCCATGTCCAGCTGATTGCCGCCAGCAATACCAGAGGTGGCCCGACATGACGCAGTACATGCTGAGTATCGGCGTAGGCAAAAACCGCACTGAATGCGGCTGCGAAAATCAAGCCTATGAGATAACCGTAGCCGATCACGCCGGCCCATAATTCCGCACCGCGCGGCCGCCCAAAAACCAGCTGCCACAATCCCATGCCGGCCAGCGACGGCAACAGCCACGCAATCCATAATTCGATCACGGTTTGTCTCCGATGCGATATATCCGCAGTGATCGCGTTTCGAGCAACGCCCTAGCGGCATAGTCGACACCGGCAATATGCAATTTGCCGAGCGCGGCATCGTAGTCGCTTGCTGCCACGTCGTAATAAACCAGTACCGTTCCAGTCGGCAGCGAGTTGGTGGGCTGCGCCGTATCAGCTTGCGCCAGAATCGACGTCACCAGCGCCAGTGGCGCGACATTCGCCGGCAGCAGGTGATACACCAGACGGCGCATTTCGAAGTCGGAATCGCTCGCGACCAAAACGCGCGTATTGGGCGAAACATCGCGCATAGTCTCGCGCACGCGGGCGGCGACTTCCAGCAAGGGCGCATCTGCGATCATCCGCGAACGTTCTTCCCAGGATTTTTCGGCATACAGATCACGCGTCAAACCGAGTTTCCAGAACAGCCCGCTCTGCCAGCTCAGGTCGAGCAGCAACCAGGCTATCGCAATGCAGGCGAATGCGCCGATGCCGATGCTCCGACCGCGCCAGCCGAGGATCAGAATGCCAAGCAACAACGCAATGAAACTCCACACTGCCAGTGCCAGCACCAGCGAAAAATTTCGCGGCGTATCGATATCGCGACCGAGCGCATTCACCGAGCGCAGACTCCACGGCCAATGGGCAAACCAGTCGGTCAGCAACGCCGATACCGCGCCGACTTTCGACGGCGACCAGAGCTCGGCATGAATCAAGGTGAACGGATGAAAGCCCTGTCCTTTGGCGACGGATTGCGCGGTCGGAAATTCAGCGAACCCGACTTCGAGAATATCGCCATGCCATGCCGGCACGGTGCGCAAATCGTAGCTGTTGACGCCGCCTTCGGGGCGCGGCAGCGCGATCGCATGCACGTCTTTCGGCGTATCGGCACAGCGAAATACCAGCGACAGTTCCAGCGTGCGCGGAAAATTCGCAAAGCTGTATCGCAGCAAGGGAAAATCATCGGCGCCGACGTGATCCAGCGCGATGCTTTGCACGGCGTTGTCGTCATCGCCGACCGAACCGATATTCAGCGATTCTTCGTCCTGCTCGCCGGCACCGGAGAGCACGCGAAAATCCGCGCCATGCAGGGTGATGCGATGCGCCGGATGCAATGGCATCGGCACGGTGGTATTTGCGGCGATCAGCAACAATAACAGCGTGCATGCAAGCAGCGAAAATGCATAAAAAAACCGCTGTATCACGCCGGCACCATCGCAGCGATCCGCTCTAGCTCGAGCTCGCTGAAACCGGCACGCAAGCGCGCTTCGGTATTGAACGGGCCGCGCAGACTGCCGCGCAAGTGGGTCACAAGCAGTTGATCGAAAGTATCGGCCGGATCGCAATCGAGCTGCGCGCAACACCAGGCAAACCAGCGCGAGCCGGCCGCGACGTGGGCAACTTCTTCGTCGAGTATGACCTCGAGAATGGCGACGGTTTCCAGGTCACCGATCGCACGCAAGCGCGCGATCATGCCGGGCGTGACATCCAGACCCCGCGCCTCCAGCACACGCGGCACAAGGGCCATGCGCGCGAGGCACGAACCAGCCGTCTTTACGGCCATTTCCCACAAGCCGTCATGCGCATCAAAATCGCCATAGGCATAGCCAAGTTCGGCCAGACGCGCACTCAGCATGCTGAAATGCCGCGCCTCATCGGCGGCGATTTGAATCCAGTCGGAATAATACTCTGATGGCATGCCGCGAAATCGATACACCGCATCGAGCGCCAGATTGATCGCGTTGAATTCGATGTGAGCGACGGCGTGGATCAGCGCGACACGACCTTCGACGCTGCCGAGTTTGCGTTGCGGCAGATGGCGTGGATCGACCAGCACCGGTCGCGTCGGACGTCCCGGTACGCCAATCGATTGCGGCTTTTCGCCTGCATCGAGATCCAAGCCGCCTGTCG
>JANXUW010000748.1 GCA_025351985.1 Pseudolysobacter sp. | reverse complement strand
CGCGCCGGCCCAGCAGGCCAGCGCTTGTTTGCCGGATGTGCGCATGAATGTTCTCGGGTTGACGAAAGTGTGATGGCGGCCATTTGCGCCAGTGCCTTGATGAAAATTTTCCGCGGCGACAGTCGCTTCTTCACGCAACTGTCGCCATCGGCGGCATGTCGAGTCAGCTATCCGAACCGAGCCGCCACATCGCACCCAGCGTGGCCAGTAACAGCCCGAGCAACAGCAGCGACCACGTCGACAACGACGGAATCTGCTGGACATTTTCCTGGATAACCACCGGCGTCAGATTGGTCAGGTTAAACACCTGGCTGATGTCGGATTCGGTCGAGGTGTGATCGCCGTCGACGATCGCGGTGACTTGATGCAGCCCGACATTTCCGTCAGCCGTCGCAGTCACTTCGGCGTAGCCGTTCGCATCCGCAAGAACGCTGATTGCCGAGAGCGTGACGCCGCTGTCGGACAGGAAAAACACCTGCACCTGCGGCGTGACTTCGCCATTGCTGTTGACCACCTTCACGCGCAGTTTTTGCGCGAACGTGGTGTTGATCAGGGTCGATTGCGGCGTGCCGCTTTCCAGCGTCATCAGCGCCGGCAGATCGGCCACGTTGCGCAGAAAAAAGGTTTGCGGACTGGTCAGCGCACTGCCCAACACACTGACCTTGACGGCGTACTTGCCAACGAAGCCATTGGCTATCGCGGTTACCTGCGCATTGCCGGCGAGATCGGTCACTGCAGTCGTCGCCGACAATGCCGCAGTAGCGCCGGTAATGGCATCCAACGCGATCTGATAGACCACCGTTTCGCCCGCGACCGGATTGCCGAAAAAATCCTGCACATGAATCACGATCGGGCCGGAGAACGGCTGGCTCACATACGCGTATTGCGGATTGGAAACATCGACGTAGATCAACGCCGCCGAACCCGCTGCCGCCGCATTGGTCAACGTGATTGCAGCAGGCGTGGCGCCTGCCGCCGAAACCGCGACCTTGTACGATCCCGACATGCCATTTGCCGTGGCGGTGATCGATGCCAGACCATTCGCATCGGTCACAGCACTTGCCGCGGATAACGTCGCACGCGCACCGGAATTCGGCGCGATGAAATTGACCGTCACCCCTGCTTTCGGCGCGCTGTTATCGTCGGTCAACTTGACTTGCAAAGTAGTGGCGTATGCGCTGTTCACCAAGGTGCTTTGATTGTCGCCGCCTGTCACCGTCAGAGCGTTCGCGCCGGTATTGCACAGATTGAAATTTACCGGATTTCCTGCGTTGTAACCCTCGATCACGGCGTGCAGCGTGTAGCAACCAAAGACATTGTTGGCGACCGAGGTATAGCTGATCTTGCCTTGTGCATCGGTCACGCCGACGAAGCCGCTGGCGCTCGGCACGGCAACACCGGTCGGCGCAGAAAAGATCACCTGCAGATTCGGCACACCGACATTGGCCGCATTCTTCACCGTGATCGAGAGCGGGATAGCAAACGCCGTGCCGTACACCGTGCTCTGCGGACTGCCACTCTCGATAACGTGGTTCGGCGAACACGTCAGCGTTTTGAAAATCGCGATATCGCTGAGGCCCGGCCCGCGCGTGATCACATCGGCGCAGCCGTCGCTATTCAGATCGAGACTGGTCAGCATGCGCGTCTGCGAATAGCCGATATGTTGGGCGTAGACGAACGAATGGTTTGGCTGCTGCAGCAATACATAACCGTCGGAAACGATGTCGAGCAAACCGTCGGCGTTGACGTCGGCGACGACGGTCTTGCCCATGTCGCGACCACCGTCACTGGGCAGGCCGGTGGCGTAAAGACGCTTGGGTGTTTGAAACGTGCCGTTGCCGTTGCCCTTGGCAAACCACACGCCGTTGCCGAAAGAATTGGTCATCACCAGATCGGTCTTGCCATCACCGTCGAGGTCCACCGTTTGCGTGTCGAACGCGAGGTAGACGGTACTGTTGAGATCGAGCACCTGCCCGAGCGACACAAAAAATCCGCTGCCGATACCTTTCAGGAAAAAAACCTTGTCCGCGGTGGTGAGCAAAATATCCGGCTCGGCATCGGCATCGATATTCGCCAGCGAGAGATTCACGGCGCTGTCGATATCGTATTGATACGAGGACAAAAATTTGCCGCCACCAGTGCCGAGCAACACCTCGATATAAGTCGTACTCGAGCCATAGGCAAGCGTGATGATGTCCGGCCGTCCATCGTGATTGATATCCGCAACGACGGCGCTGTAGGCGTGGCCATTCGCTTCGGCAAAAGCCAGACGCTGCGGACTGGCGGCAACGAAGGTCGCGCTGCCATCGCCGACACCGAGCAATACCGATACGCCAATGTCATCGGTGACAATCAGATCGATGATGCCATCGCCGTTCACATCCGCGGCGGTGATGCCGTTCGGATTCTTGAAGTTGAAGATGCCGTAATCGTGACTCAGCGTGAGATTGCCGATCGGATTGGACGTATAGATGGCCAGACTGCCATGCTCGTCGTTATTGTTCTTGATGACCGCGACATCACGATAACCATCGTTGTTGAAGTCCGCCGTGGTCGCGACATACGGTGCGCCGCCGCTGCCGATATTGGCAGGCTGTACCCCGGCCGGCCCGTACACTGCAGCGGCGCTCGCATCGAGTGCAAGCAAGGAAAGCGAGCATGGCAATATCGCGAGCAGACGCTTCATGCGTGAAAACGATCGCGGCGATTGCCTCGACTGCGCGTGCTTGCTCGTGCCACTACCGAGCTGTGCTGATTGATACATGAAAATGTTTCCTTGTTGGAGGAGAGCAGGACGATGCACGGGTACGGCGAAAGATCGGCAGGTGCGCCCGTTTCGATTTGCGGCCAGCCACACATCAGCGCGCAGACGCGAACCACAACTTGCGCCAGATATCTGGTCAGCTGGGAAATGGGCCGCATGGATTTCCCCGGATGCCTTGCAATGCATTACGGGATTTCATGCGAAAGGGGACATCGCGTGGCTGGTGCAGGAAACAAACCGCCGCGCTTGCACGCTCGCACGAGCCTGTCCAACGAAAGTGAATGAGTGAACCGCCGTCCGATGACGCGCGTGGCACCTAGTTGCCCGGCAGCGAGGGAACCTCGAATCCGTTGGCGAAGATCTTGTCGACCTGCACACCTTCGAACGCGCCGATGTCGACGTCCGCACCCGTAGTGCGCGGAAATCCCAGACCACGCTGATCCGTCTTCAAGCCGAGCGGATTGATGCCGTGATCGAGTGCCGCGCTGCCCGGCAGCAACGCGTGCGTCGGCGTCACGCTGCCATTGCCGGCAAGTTGTGCGAGCAATGGATCGCTGTTCTTGATATCGCCCGCGGTGATGAAACCGCAGCTTGCGGCACTGTCGAGATTATGCCCGAGCGATGTGATCGGGCCCTTGCAATTGGTACCGCCGACCGGATTGGCGATGATGCTGGACTGCACCGTGACGAGACCCGCGATCAAATGCAGCTGTTGCGCCGAGTTATTGCCGTTGATGGTCACATTGGTGAGCGTGGCAGTCGCGGTCCCGGTATTGTCTAACGAGGCGATTCCGCCACCATAAGCTGCACTGTTGCCGCTGACGGTCGAGTTGCTGACGACAAGCGTCGCGCCGTTCAAAATTCCACCCCCAGCGAAGCCGGAAGACATCCCGGCCTGGTTGTTGATAATCGCGCTGTTGATGATGTTTGCGGTGCCGAAACGGATGTAGATCCCGCCAGCGTTGCCCACCGCGATGTTATGAGTGACGGTGCTTCTGTCGAGCTTGAGCGCAGCGTTGCCATCGTTGAGATAAATTCCGCCGCCATCGATGCTGGCATGATTGTCCCTGATCACACACAACGTAATATTCAAGTTCGCATCGCCCACGGTGATTGCGCCGCCGGTGGGAGCCGAACCATTTTGCATCGTCAGGTTGGTGATGCTGGTCAAACCACCACCACCGATATTAAAAATGCCGTGGGCGTTGCCACCGCTCGCATCGATGATCACGCCGCCGGCCGGGCCGGTGCCGATGATCGACAGATCTTTTGCCGCATCGGCTTTTTTCGCGTTGAGGACAGAGCCCGTGACATAGGTTCCGGTCGGCACGTCGATGACGTTGATGCTGCTCGCAGACGCGGCGCCGGTCTCCTGCAGCGCCGCGCGCAACGTGCAATGGCCCGCGCTGTCGCTGCATATTCCGTCACCGATGATGATATCCGGTGTATCGAGCGTGCTATCGACGGTAAATGTGGCGGCAGCACAACTACCAACAAAAAATAACGCCAAAGCCGCCATCGGAAATCGTGCCGTTGTCCGAGAAACATATCGATCGTTCATAACCAAACTCCCATCGCCCGCCGAATCGAGGCCCTATCCTGCAATACGGCAATTTGCAAAAAATGGGACACGAGGCTGCGCGACGGCGCCGCAAGGCATTACACTGAGCGCTGGCAGCGCAGGAGGAGCAATGACGCAACGCGTGGTTACCGGCCGGCCGGACGTTACCGTCTTGCTCGATGCGCTCGGGCGCGGGAAAGCTGCCGCGCATGACGAATTGTTCGCGCTGGTGTACGACGAGCTCAAGCGCATCGCGCGTGCGCATCTGCGTCGTTCCGGTGGCGGCATGACCGTCAATCCGACCGCGTTGTTGCACGAAGCGTGGATTCGCTTCGCGCGCAGCGACGGCTCGGCGCTCGAAGGCAGCGCGCATTTCTACAACGTGATCGCACAGGCGATGCGCCAGACCTTGATCGACCTGGCCAAGCGCCACGCCACCGTGCGTCACGGCGGCGATCTGGTGCGCACCGAACTGACCGAGCGCATCGAGCAACCCGACAAGCCGCTGGATGAACTGCTCGCACTCGACGAAGCGCTTGGCAAGCTGCGCGAATGCGACGCCGACCTCGCCGAACTGGTCGAATGGCATTCGTTCGCCGGCCTCGCTCTCAACGAAATCGCACGCGTGCGCGGCGTCAACACACGCACCGTGAAACGCCACTGGGCGATCGCGCGCGCATTTCTGGGCGATGCGATGCGTGGTGACAGCACGGCGGCACCTGCTCGACCGATCGCGTGAAGTCGTGCGTCATCGCGATAATTTTCTTCCGATCGAAACCGCGGCGAATCGCGCTGCGATGCCCATGACATTTTTTTCGATGGCCCGCTGTTTCTCCAAATGAGCAGCATCGAGAAACAACGCTGGCAACGTCTGCGTGCCCTGCTCGACCAGGCGATGGATCACGACGGCGCGGCGCGTCTGGCATTTGTCGATTCGCTCTGCGCGGAAGATGCGGAATTGCGCGACGACCTGCAGCGGCTGCTGATCCAGCACGCGCGCGATGAAGAAGAAAGTTCGCTCGATCCGTTCGCCGTGATGGCGCCGCTGATCCTCGGCGCGACCGAAACCCATGCCGAAGAAGATCGCATCGGCCAGCAGATCGGCGTCTATCGCCTGCTGCGCCTGATCGGCAGCGGCGGCATGGGCAGCGTGTATCTGGCCGAACGCAGCACCGACAATTTTGTGCAACGCGTGGCGCTGAAAGTGATCCGCGGCGAAGTCGCGACCGCCGCGGCGCGCGAGCGTTTCGAGCGCGAACGGCAGATCCTCGCGCGGCTCGTGCATCCGCATATCGCGCCGCTGTACGACGGCGGCCAAACGCCGGACGGCCAGCCGTTCTACACGATGGAATACGTCGATGGTCTGCCGATCACCGAGTATTGCAACACGCGGCTGGACAACGTCCGCACGCGCGTGAAACTGCTAATCGATATCGCCGGTGCGCTGGCGTGTGCGCACCAGAATCTGGTCGTGCATCGCGATATCAAACCGTCGAATATTCTTGTCACGCCCGAAGGCCGCGCCAAGCTGCTCGACTTCGGTATCGCCAAACCGATGGGGGTCGGCGATGCCGCATTGACGCACGCCGCGCTCGGGCCCATGACACCGGAATACGCCGCGCCCGAACAGTTTCGCAATGCCGATGTGACCGTGGCGACCGACATCTATCAGTTCGGTGTGTTGTGTTATCGCGTGCTGACCGGGCGGCTGCCGTACCGCGCCGATCCGAGCGATACCGCGCGCGACCACGCATACG
>JANXUW010000642.1 GCA_025351985.1 Pseudolysobacter sp. | reverse complement strand
CTACCACCACCGCGCCCGCACCGAGCAATCCGGCGACCAATCCGCCGGCCAAACCCGATCCCGCGGCGACCGACAAGAGCCATCGTTGATGCTTGCTTCTGTCGCGCGCAACGCCTTCGGTTTTGCGACTTTCAATTAGCGCAGGACAGCACGCGTGACTCTGCATTTCAGCAAGATGCACGGCATCGGCAACGACTTTGTCGTGGTCGATTGTCGCAGCGCGCCGCTGGACTTGAGCGCGGCCGAGATTCGCCGTGTGGCCGATCGACATCGTGGCGTCGGATTCGATCAACTGCTGACGATCGAGCGTGCGGATCGCGCCGATTGCGTGTGGCGTTACGACATCTACAACCAGGACGGATCGCACGCCGGACAATGCGGCAACGGCGCGCGTTGCGTCGCGCTGTGGTTGCAGCGCGCCGGTGTGTTGCCGTCGGGTGCGGTGCGATTGCAAAGTCCGTCTGGCGTGATCGATGTGGAAATGCGCGATGACCGCAGCGTGCGGGTGGACATGGGTGTGCCGCAATTTGCACCCGCAAAGATTCCGCTGCGGGTCGATGTCGAGGCCGATAGCTACACGCTGGAAATCGCTGGTCAGACGATGAATTTCGGTGCGGTATCGATGGGTAATCCGCATGCGGTGATTCGTGTCGACGACATCGAAACGGCGCCGGTCGCCACGCTCGGCGCCGCCCTCGAACATTCCGCACATTTTCCACAACGCTGCAATGTGGGCTTTGTGGAAATTGTCGCATACGATCACGTGCGCCTGCGCGTGTGGGAGCGCGGCGTCGGCGAGACCCTGGCCTGCGGCAGCGGTGCGTGCGCGGCGGTCGCGGTGTTGCGGCGGCAGAAATTGGTGGATGACAAGGTGCGCGTCAGCCTGCCCGGCGGCGATCTGCAGCTCGAATGGGCCGGGCCGGGACAGTCGATGTACATGAGCGGCACGGCCGAATTCGTATTCGAAGGAGAATGGTTGGCATGAACGAGATCCCGATCAAGGAAGGCCCGAACGCGATGGAAGTCGCGAGTTATCTGCGCCGTCATCCGGAATTCCTCGGCGAATATCCCGATATCACGCTGAGTCTGTTGGTGCCGCGCGAACAGGGCGAAACCACCTCGCTGGTGAGTTACCAGCTCGAAGTTTTGCGCGACAAGAACCGCGAACTGCAGCGACGTTTGCGTGATCTTTCCGAGGTCGCTGCCGAGAACGAATTGCTCACCGCGCGCGTGCATGCGTTCACGCTCGGCCTGATGCGCGAGCGCACGCTGGCGGAGACGGTGCATCGCGTCGCCGCGGCATTGACCGAGGATTTTCACACCGAACTCGTGCGGCTCGTGTTGTTCCGCGCCGACGGCGACCTGCCCGCGACCGACTGGTTGCAGGTCGAGCCGCGCGGTGCGGCAGCACTCCCGGTGTTTGCAGAATTTTTACGCAACGGCGAGCCGTTGTGCGGACGCTTGCAGCAGGAAAAACTCGACGCGCTGTTCGGTGCGCGGGCTGAAGAAGTGCGCTCGACCGCGCTGTTGCCGATCGGCAGCAGTGGCATGCTCGCGGTCGGCAGCCATGATGCCAATCGGTTTCATCCGGGCATGGGCACGGTGTTCCTGAAACTCATGGCGGCGGCGGTGGATACGGCGCTGGTGCGGTTTCCGATCGACGCATGAAATGAGCGCGCCGCTCGCCACGCGCATCGAGCCGTTTCTCGAATATTTGCGTGCGCGGGGCAATGCGCCGGGCACGATCGTCAACTACCGGCGCGAACTCGCCACGCTGCTGGGTTTCATCGAAGTATCCGGGCTGCAGAGCTGGCCGCAAGTGACCGACGAACACATCCGTCAGCTCATCGCACGCAAGCATCGCGAGGGCCGCGAAGCCGGCAGCCTGCACCATCTGCTTGCCGCGTGCCGTGCGTTTTTTCGCTATCTCGCGCGCGAGGGCGAGGTCACGCGCAATCCCGCCGATGGCGTGCGTGCGCCGAAACTCGTGCGCAAATTGCCGCAGGTGCTGGATGTCGACGAGGCCGCGGCGCTGGTCGAGATTCCGACCGACGGCGCGGAGGCGATGCAGGATCGCGCGATGCTCGAATTGTTCTATTCCAGCGGCCTGCGCATCGCCGAATTGATCTCGCTCGAATGGGGCGCGCTGGACGCCGCCGAAGGCTTGGTACGCGTCATCGGCAAGGGCTCGAAAACGCGCATCGTGCCGGTCGGGCGCAAGGCGCTCGCCGCACTCGCGAATTTGCGCGAGCAGAATGCCGGCCGCAACGACGAGCGTATTTTTGCGGGTCGCAACGGTGGGCCGATTTCACACGGCGCGGTGCGCACGCGCCTGAAACAATGGGCGAAGGCGCAAGGTATCCAGAAGCGTGTGTACCCGCATCTGCTGCGCCATTCGTTCGCGAGTCATCTGCTCGAATCCTCGGGCGACCTGCGCTCGGTGCAGGAGATGCTCGGCCACGCCGACATCAGCACGACGCAGATTTATACGCATCTCGATTATCAATATCTCGCGCGGGTTTACGATGCCGCGCATCCGCGCGCAAAACGCAAATCCAAAGATTGAGCGCTACGAAAAAACTTGCGCGCGGCGCCCCGACTTGTT
>JANXUW010000728.1 GCA_025351985.1 Pseudolysobacter sp. | reverse complement strand
ACAACGCTGCAGCCAGTACTGGCGCTGTTGTCCGAGTCGATGTAGACACTGTAGTTATAGGTTTGCGCAGCAGCCGGCACGAACGCCGTCAGCACAAACAACGAAGCCGCAAGCAGCGACTCGATAATTCGCTTATTCATTGTGTAGCTCCCTGAAAGGTATCTGCCTAATCCCGATCCTTTAGGCATCGCGATACGATACCACTAAAATTTTGCAATTTGTAACCTTTGCGCTCGAAAATTTTTTCGAGCGCAAAAAATGCCTGCATCTCGACCATGAATTTTACTAAACTGCAAAAATGACTCGACACGTTACTTCGGCAATATTTCGTTTTCGTCTACTGCTCGGCGCAGAGGCAGGATTCGGCCCGGGCAAGGCGGATTTGCTCGAAGCGATTCATGCCTGCGGTTCGATCGCCGCCGCTGGCCGCAGCCTAGGTATGAGTTACAAACGCGCGTGGCAACTTGCCGAAGAGTTGAATCGCTGTTTTCGCGCACCGTTGATCGAAGCGAGCAAAGGCGGCAGCGGTGGTGGCGGCGCCCAACTCACGCCGTTGGGGCTGGATATCGTTGCGCGTTTCCGTGCGATAGAAGCGAAATCCGCAACCGCGCTCGCCAAGGAGTTGCGCGCTTTCGGAAAGCTGGTGCGCTCGCCCGATGGCATTGATTGAATCGCATGACAAACTTTTCGCTCGCCTAAAATCCGTACTCCAGGCCAGGTGCAAACAATACTGCCTCGCTTGATCGCCATCATGGCAATATAGTCAACTGGCTATAACGAACCAAGGTACGCCATGCCCGCAAGATCTCTACACGTCTTTTCGCGTTGCGCCCTGCTGCTGACGCTGGCCTTGCTGCCGCTGGCATCGGCTTTTGCCGCAGAAGAATTGACCGTTTCCGCCGCCGCGAGTCTGTCGAATGCCTTTGGTGATATCGCGAAGACGTTTGAAGCGAAACATCCCGGCGACAAGGTCATCCTCAACGTTGCCGCATCCGATGTATTACTCAAACAGATCGAGCAAGGCGCCCCCGCTGATGTATTCGCCAGCGCGGATGAAATCACGATGGATCGCGCCGCGAGCGCGCAACGGATCGATGTTTCCACGCGCACCGATTTCGCCGGCAATACGTTGGTGCTGATCGTGACGAACAGCACGACACAACCTCCGCAAAACTTGAGCGCGCTGCAAGCGGAATCGTTCAAGCATATTGCGATCGGCAATCCCGCCAGCGTTCCGGCCGGGCGTTATGCACAAGCGGCATTGATCGAGCAGAATTTGTGGCAGCCGCTGCAGGCGAAACTCGTGCTCGCGCAGAACGTGCGCCAGGCGCTGGATTACGTCGCTCGCGGCGAAGCCGATGCGGGATTTGTCTACGCCACCGATGCGGCGACCCAATCGGAAAAAGTGCATGTCGTCTTGACCGTGCCGACCACGACGCCGATCCGCTATCCGGTCGCGATGGTCAACGCCTCCAGCCACGCGGCGCTGGCACGTGAATTTATCGCAACGCTTAAATCTGCCGAGGCACAGACCACCCTCGAACGTTACGGTTTCAGTCTGCCGAATTGATCCATGTCCACAGCGATATTCACACCGCTATTGCTGACGTTTGAGATCGCGACAATAGCGACTGCGCTCGCGCTGTTTTTTGGTGTGGCGGTTGCGGCCTTGCTGGCGCGTGGCAAGGGATTTTTACGCGATCTGATCGAAGCGGTATTGACCTTGCCGCTGGTATTGCCGCCGACCGTGCTCGGGTATTACCTGCTTGTATTGCTCGGGCGCGAAGGTTTTATCGGCGCATGGTTGCAGCAGTTCGGCATCCATCTGATTTTCACCACGACCGGCGCCGTGATTGCCGCCAGCGTGGTGGCGTTTCCGATGGTGCTGCGTGCCGCACGCGCCGCGTTTGCCGATGTCGATCCGCAACTCGAAAACGCTGCTCGCACGCTCGGCGCCAATCCGCTCGCAGTATTTCTAGGCATCACCTTGCCGCTGGCATGGCGCGGCGTGATGGCCGGTGCGCTGCTCGCATTTGCGCGCGCGATGGGCGAATTCGGCGCGACCCTGATGGTCGCCGGCAGCTTGCCCGGGCGCACGCAAACCTTGTCGATTGCGATCTATGAAGCCGTGATGGCGGGCGACGATGCGCAGGCGCACACGCTGGTGTTGGTCGCGCTTGCCAGCAGCTTTCTGATCCTGCTGCTGGCCGCACAGTTGCTGCAGCGCGCGCCGCGCCAACGCGGTGCATGAGATGCGCATTCGCCTCGATATCGAAAAACATCTGCGCGCCGACACGCGCGAATTTCATCTCGATCTGCAGCTGCAAAGCGATGCCGACATCACCGTGCTGTTCGGCCCGTCCGGCAGCGGCAAAACCCTGAGCCTGCTGAGCATCGCCGGCCTGCTCACACCCGAACGCGGCCTGATCGAAATCAATGGTCGCATCCTGTTCGACAACCAGCGTCGAATCGATGTAGCAACGCGCCGGCGCCGCATCGGTCTGGTATTCCAGGACTACGCCTTGTTCCCGCATTTGAGTGTCGCCGAAAATATCGCCTATGCGCGCCGCGCTGGCTGGTTGCCGCATCGACGTGGCGCCGCGAGTTTGATCGGCGACGTGCTCGATGCGTTTGCGCTCGGCGAATTCGCCGACAGTTATCCGCAACAACTTTCCGGCGGGCAGCGGCAACGCGTCGCACTCGCCCGCGCGCTTGCCGCGCAACCGGAACTACTGCTGCTCGACGAGCCTTTCGCCGCGCTCGACGCGCCGTTACGCGCGCGCATGCGCATCGAACTCGCGGCGATACGCGCGCGCTTCGACATCCCGATGATCGTGATCACGCACGATCCCGACGACATCGCTGCGCTCGGCGGCAACGTCATCCGCATGGATGCGGGACGCAACATGAGCGACTGAAACTGCCCCAGATATCGGCGCAATTTCGATGACAGCAGCGCAGCGCTCAATATGTAAACACGCGCTGCGCTACGCCATAAACCGCAGCGCTGGGCTACACTGTTGGCATCACGAGTGAACGGACTATTCGATGACGCCGGATCTGACCACCCTGCTCAAGGTTGCCGGCGACGGACAAGCGGCGGCGATGGATCAGCTGTTCGCCGAAGTCTACGACCAGCTCAAACGCCTCGCACGACGCGAGCTCGCCAGCGGCCCGAATCCCACACTCAATACCACCGGCCTGGTGCATGAGCTGTATCTGAAACTGACCTTGCCCGATACGCTGTTGCTGCGTGATCGCGGTCACTTTTTTGCGGTTGCAGCGCGCGCGATGCGGCAGATCGTGATCGATCACGCACGCCGTCGGCACGCGGAAAAACGCGGCGGTTTGCAGACACCGGCAACCCTGGACGACAGCGTCGCGGCCGAGTCGCTGGATATGCTGAATCTGATCCATCTCGATACCGCGCTGGATCGCTTGCAAACGCTCGAACCGAAACTCGCCGAACTTGTGGAGCTGCGCTATTTCGCCGGACTTTCGATCGAGCAGATCGCCGGCCTGCGCGACGTCACCACGCGCACGATTGGTCGCGACTGGCGCAAGGCGCGGGCGTTCCTGTTCGATGCCGTGAATCCGCAGCCCAAGGCAGGATAATCCAGTGACAACAGCAAACTTCACGACCGCTAACATGGATAGTCAACGCTGGAACCGCGTATCGGATTTGTTCGAGCAGGCCGCCGACCTCGCGCCCGAATTGCGCGAAGTCTGGTTGCAACAGCAATGCGGCGGCGATGCCGAACTGCGCACGGCGGTGCAGCGTTTGCTCGACGCGGATGCCGACGCTGGCGATTTTCTGGCGCAGCCGATGTTCGAGAATCGCGCGCTTGATGATCTCGGTTTTGCCGAGCCGTGGGATCCGGCGCCGGGGCACGATGTCGGCCCGTATCGA
>JANXUW010000590.1 GCA_025351985.1 Pseudolysobacter sp. | reverse complement strand
TGATATTGTGCGTGCTCATCGGCACGGTGCTGGCAAGCCTGCGCGCTGGATTGGTGCCGTTTGCGCTGGCAGTGGCGCCAGCTGCGGTCCTCATCGGTGCATTGTATGGGGTGACCAAACGCCGGCATGCGTGGATCGTGCATTTGCTGCTGGTTCTGCTCGTCACGGATCTGTGTCACGACGCCTATCGCGCATGGTACGGGCGGCGAGCCGGTGGCGAGCCGGCGTATATTCTGGATGCGCCGTTTTTTCGCCTGGGGCTGGTCGCGCCACTGGTTCGAGCGGAGTATTTTTCCGGTACCGGCGTCGATCCTGCGATTTTGCAGGAGGTTACCATTGCACTCGACAATCAGCGTCTGCGCGAAGAACAAATCTGGCTGCCGGGCGGCCTCATCCCTGTGTTGCGAGCACACTTGGGGGATCAACGTGCACGCCTTGTGGCGGCGATCCTCGCAAAGCGTGCCGTTGCCGATAATCCGCTCGGCGTGGCGCGACTTGGCATCACTACCTTGCCGGAATATTTTGATCCGCCACGACGCGAGATGCGCATGCTCAGCGATCTGGGTTCGGGCCAGCTGCCCGATGAAAAGATCCTGAGTCTGTTGCGCGAATGGTTTCATTACGACGCCGCCAAAGTTGCTCGCAATCATTCACCCGTCAAGGAGTTTTTTGGCTACAGCGCGTACTGGCTGATCTTCTGTCTTTTTGCACTCGCGCCGATCGGGCTGGCGCTCGCCGGGCTGGGGCCGCATCGCGTTCCCGCCGTGGTGGTGCTGCTTACCGTGTGTGCGGTCGGATTGATGATCGGGCAGGTGCTGTGCTCGCATATTATTTCGTTTCGTTACCTGCATCCGTTTCCGATATTGCTGCTGCTGGTCGGCGCGGGTGTGGCTGAGCGATTGCTGGAACGTCATGCCGTCGCCGAGAAAATCCAGCAATGGAAAAATGCCAGGAAAAACGCCGTGAAGTGCGATGCGGAAGTCGTCTTGATCTAGCCCGGCGAACCCGTCTGCCGCACATGCCTGTGTGCATGTGATCGCAAGTTGAAAGGTCGGTAATCGCGACGCGGCTGGCGACAGCGCAAGATATGCGTTTCACGCGGGCATTTGTATTGACAGGATGCGTGCTGATCGCATAGTTTGCGAAGGGAAATTAACGCTAGGTTTTTGCTTTATCACGCATGCACTCGCATTCGTATCCAAGGGGGAATCCGATGTCCACAATCCGATCCGGCGCGGCCTTGTCGCGCGCACTGATTGTTTCATGCTTGCTGTTTTGCGCGAGCGCCGCACATGCCGATTTTGTCGTGCCCGCGGGCGGTTCGGTTTCGCTCGGCGGCGGTTCGATCGACCTTGGCTGTACCGATTTCTCGGTGGCTGGAAATCAGCAAATCAACAGCGGCAGCCTGCTGAACACACGCAATCTCAGCGTGCAGTCCGGCGGCGTTCTCGATGGTGGCAGCGGTAATATCGCGCTCGTCGGCAACTGGTCAAACAGCGGCACGTTCACGGCCGGATCGGGCACGGTTTCTTTCTCCGACAATCCTGCATGCGCAACGTCAGCGACGATTACCGGCACGAGTACATTTGCCAATCTGAGCCTGATCAGCGCCAATGGCAAAACCTATACCTTCGCCGCCGGTCTGACCCAATCTATATTGGACGTGCTCACGATCCAGGGAACTTCCACCACGCCGCTCGTTATCAACAGCACCATTCTCGGGCAGCAAGGCAATATTTTCCTCGCGCCCGGCGGTACTCAGAATATCCAGTACGTATCGGTCACCGACAACTACGGCACCGGCCAAATTCTCGCGCCGACCCAGCATAACCAGGGCGGCGGCGGCAAGGTGCGCGGTTGGTTCGGTATTCCGCTGATTCCGGTTGATGTCATCGCGCAGGCAATTCCCGCGCTCGATGCGAAGGGCTTGCTATTGTTGCTGGCGATGGTTGGTGGCCTCGGCGTGCTCGGAATGTCCGGTCAACGTTTGCACAAAAATAGTCGGAACTGAGCCGCATGCAATCTGCATCCAGGGTTTCCGGTTTTTCTCGACGCAACATTGCGGTTTCGATTTCGTTGGCACTAGCCACTGGCTTCGGTAGCGTCTATGCCGCCGATGTGCAGGTGAATACGCCGCCTGCCGGAAATTTTGTCGTCAAAGACAATACTGGTACGACGACGTTATTGCAGGTGCAGGGCAGTGGTGGTGTTGTCATACCGAGCCTGCCATCGGCAGCAACTTACGCCACCGGCGTGTGTTTCGACGCCAGCGGTACCTTGGGTCAATGTGTGCCTGCTTCCGCCGGTGCGACCGGCGCTACCGGCCCATCGGGATTGAATGGCGCCACCGGCAGTACCGGCGTTACCGGACCCATCGGCTCGACCGGATCCATCGGCGCGACTGGTGTAACCGGCGCGGCCAGCACGATCGCGGGACCGACCGGCGCCACCGGAAATAGCGGCGCCACAGGATCTACCGGAGCAACCGGAGTGACGGGCCCCACCGGCGCTGCCAGCACGGTCGCTGGTCCCACCGGTGCCACTGGAAACATCGGCTTGACGGGACCGACTGGTTCTACGGGTTCCACTGGCGTAACGGGGGCGACTGGCGCCACCAGTACGGTGGCGGGTCCTACCGGCGCGACCGGAAATATCGGTGCCACGGGATCGACCGGTTCCACTGGAGCAACGGGCGCGACCGGTGCAACGAGTACAGTAGCTGGCCCCACCGGTGCGACCGGAAATATCGGCGCCACAGGATCGACGGGTTCCACGGGCGTAACGGGGGCGACTGGCGCCACCAGTACGGTGGCTGGCCCTACCGGCGCCCCTGGAAATATCGGTGCCGCGGGGCCGACCGGTTCCACGGGCGCAACCGGAGCCGCTGGCACGTTCACGCTTACGATGTTTTCCAATAGTTTTGCCGTGTCCGTGTCCGTGACCGGTGGTGCAGCCACCGTGACGGCGACGTGTGGTGGCACGACCACAATGGTCGTCAGCGGCGGCTGTCACACGACGTCGCTCACGAATGACGGCGCATCTGCGAGTTACATGGGCGCCCCAGTCACCGGAGGACCCTTCACCCAGCCTGCTACCAACAAATGGACATGTTCATACAGTTCGGGCGGTTCGACGACCATCACCGCTTTTGCGTACTGCAAGTAGCCGCAGGCAACCACGCTGGCGCAACGCGCGCAATAATGAATAACGAACCCCGAAGTAGGGGTTCGTTATTTCGCGAGCTGATTCAATTCGGCCTTGGCCTTCGCGAAATCCGCCTTGAATTCCGGGCTCTGCAGCATGTTCGCCGCGATCACCGTGCCGGCGATGCGGCCACCTTCAACATCGCTCGGATAATGCACGCCATCGATGATGCGATTGTGCGCAAACTCCGCCGCGCGCGCGAAGATCGCTTCGCGTTTTTCCGGCAGCAACTGCGCGAGGATAATCGCGGTCATGTAGGCGTAAGCAGAATGTCCGCTCGGATACGATCCGCTGGTCGGTTTGTCGATGATCGGATGCACCTCGCTGCTGGCGAGGAACGGCCGCGGCCGCTGCCATGCATCCTTGATCGCAAGTATTGCCACACGACTGTCGTTGCTGACCTTCTTGAAGAACAAGGCAGTGAACGGAAGTTTGGCGGCAGTGAAATCCGGGCCGACCACATCGGCAAAACGAAACACCGACGTCTCGACATCGGCTTGAGCACGCTTGATCTGCTCGGACGTGCGCGTCTGCTGCGCTTCCAGCACCGTGCGCAAATCGGTTTTGTCCGCGTCCGATCCGGCCACCGGTGGAGGTCCGAGCAGGATCGTCAGATCGATCTGCGCATTGCCGAGATAACTCGTCTGCAGCGCGAATACCGAGTCCGAAAACAGCGTAAACAGAACGAACGCGAGTAGCGGTAGAAGTTTGCGCATTGATTGCTCCGCAGCATGAATAATCGATGTGCAAGATAAACGCTTCCGCGCCGACGAGCCATAGGCGCGAAGTGTTTTATGCCACAGCCGATTTGCGTATGCTTCGTGATCACCTGTTTCGGCGCACGACATGATCGAAGAATCTCCGGCCAAACCCAAACGCAATTTCGTGCTCGTGTTGATCGCGCTGTTCAAACTGGTCAAGGCGGCCGCATTGATCGTCGCTGCGCTCGGCGCGTGGCATTTGCTCGCGCCGAACGAGGCGGAAAAATTTGCGACGTGGCTGACCGAATTGCCGTTTGTCACCGGACATTCGCTGGCGACGCGCGCAGCCGCGTGGTTGATGCAATTGACCCCGCGTAGTATTGAAGCGATCGGCGCGGGTGCGGTGGTTTACGCCGCGTTGTTCGTGCTCGAAGGCGTAGGTTTGCTGCGCGGAAAACGCTGGGCGGAATATCTGACCGTGATCATTACGGCCTCACTGATACCGTTTGAACTCTACGAACTCTTGCACAAATTCGGACCGATGAAAATTGCCGCGCTGATCGTCAATATCGCGATCGTGGTGTATCTGATCCGCTTATTGCGTCGCGAGCGTCGCCACTGATTTAAGCGGCGCCGCAGCGGCCTCCACCCACACGACAAGACCGTTCAATGCGGCATTGCCGGATGGTGCATCGAGTGCGGCGGGGTCGGAAATATCGTTGTAGCTGACGCCGTCCAGAGTTGCTGCGCGCGTCAAACGCGTACCTTCGCGGCGATGATCGAAACCGTGCGGCAGCGATGCCACGCCACGCATCAAGTCGTCGCAGGATTTCACCGCAACGGTGATGCTACCGATCGCTGAGCGCACGCGAACATCCACGCCATCGACGATGCCGCGCGCGGCAAGATCGTCCGGATGCATCAACAAGTGATGTCGCGGTTTGCCCTTGATCAAACGCGGCGCATTGTGCATCCACGAATTGTTGCTGCGAATATCGCGGCGCCCGATCAACTGCAGACTATCGCTCGGCGCGGGTGCAAACGCATCGTTTGCGAGTCGCGTCAGGTCTTCCAGCAACAGCGACGGTGCGCATTCGATCAAACCGCTTTCGGTTTGCAAACGCGCGAGCAGATTCGGTTGCAGCGGTCCAAGATCGATACCGTGCGGCGCTGCTTTCAGATCGTCAAGTGTGACACCCGATCCGCCGTGTTTGAGGCCGGCGGCGATCATCTGCTCGGGCGCTGGCGTTGGTGTCCAAGGTTTTCCGGCCGCGTTGCTGTAGGCCGCGCCAAGTGCATTGAAGATTTCCCAGTCGCCGCGTTCGTGTTCCGCCTGCGCACGCAACGGCGTATTCAATCGCGTCACGCGGCGCACCGCAAAGCCGTTGAAAATAAGATCGTAATGATGCTGCGTGAGCGACGAAACCGGCGGCAGAATCAGATCCGCATGCCGCGTGGTTTCGTTGATGTACACATCGATCGAGAGCATGAAATCCAGCG
>JANXUW010000588.1 GCA_025351985.1 Pseudolysobacter sp. | reverse complement strand
CACGGCCAACGGCAATGCGCAGGACAACACCGTCAACCTGCCCGCCGGCTGTCTTTACACGATCACGGCACCGACCGCGTACGGCACCGATACACTCGGCAACGCGCTGCCGATCTACAGCAGCCCGCATACACTGATCATCAATGGCAACAACGCGATCATCGAACGTTCGAGCGCTGCCGGCACGGCGAACTTCCGCATCATGCATATCGACGGCAGTAACCTCACCGGCTCGCAACACATTACCGTGCAGCTCAATGATCTGACGATGCGTAACGGCAAGATCTTCGCGGTGACGGATTCCAGCGGCAACGCGGGCAACGGCGGCGGGATTTATTCCGAGGGTTATTCCGGCAACATTGGTGTCGATACCACGCTGACCTTAAACAACGTCACGCTCAGCAATAATACCGCGACGGGTTCCGGCGGCGGCATCGTGGCGCTCGGTTATCTGAATATCATCAACAGCCAGATCAACAACAACTCGGCGGCGCTTTATGGCGGCGGTGTGGGAATGCAGATCGGCTATCTGACTGTTCAAGGTTCGAGTATCAACGGCAATCAGCAAGTGCCCGGGAACGTCGACCCTGGTTTCATCAGCGGCGGCGGCGGTATCGGCTGTTTGCTCTGCGTATCGATGTCGATCCAGGATTCGATCATCGAGAACAATGCCGCCACCGGCACCGGCGGCGGCGGCATTGCCGCACTCGCCACGAGCGTCGATATTCGTCGCAGCCGTATCGCCAACAACACCTGCAGCGTGCCAAGCGTACGCGCCGCAAACCTCGCATCGGGCAATGCCGGCGGTATCGGCATTGGTAGCGAAACCGGATTCTCCACAAGCCCGTCGAGCATCAGCGACAGCGCGATCTACAACAATACCGCAGCCGATTCTGCGGGCGGTGTGGGCGTCAACGGACCGGTGACGCTGAGCATCAACAACAGCACGATTTCGAGCAATCACGCCGGCGTGCGCGGCGGCGGCCTCGGCGATGCGGCGGCTGGTGTAAGCCTGAGCAATGTCACGATCGCGGCGAACACGGCGCCGCGCAGCGCGGGCATCGACATCGGTTCGTTCGTCGATCCGAACGGCACCACGGTCGGCAAGATCGGCCTGAGCAACAGCATCGTCGGCGGCAATACCGGCAGCAGCGATTGCTACAACGACGGCGGGACGATCACCGCAAACGCGACGAGTCTGCTGCAGACCGATGCGAGCGGGCCGAACGCATGCGACGGCGCGAACGGCACGCACTTCGCGCTGCGGGTCGATCCGAAATTATCGGCGCTTGCAAAACACGGCGGCGCGGATCTCAGTCATTTGCCGCTGCCCGGAAGTCCGGTGATCGGTGCCGGCAGTGTCGCGGCCATTGCGAGCGGCACTACAACCGATCAGCGCGGTATCGGATATCCGCGCATCGCTGCGGGGACGGTGGATCTCGGCGCGATCGAGACCGCGGATGTCGATGTGATCTATCGTAACGGCGCGGAATTTCATTGAGCGATTTGCGGCGCTCAGTGCAGGAGATATCGCCGCTCAGCGTTGCGGCGCGCTGTTGACCGGATTTGTGCCGCCCTGCAGAAAACTACGGTAACGATGACCCGTGGTCTGCGGCAATTCCATCATCGGCACATGCCCGCAACCTTCGTACAATTCGGTCTGCGAATGCGCCAGGCCTTTCTGCAATACCTCGACCGATGAGACGTCGAGCAGTTGGTCGGCGCGGCACCAGATGATCAAGGTCGGCGCCTGGATTTTGCCGAGTTCGTTTTCGAGCAGGAAGGCCAGATCGCCCTTGCCGATCTGATCGAGCACCTTCTGGAAAAACGCATGCGAGGCGATATTGCGCGCGACGATTTCCTGCTTGATGCCGGCCGGAATCTGCGGCGGATGCGCGAACACCAGCGCGAGCAGCGCGTCGAGTTGCTGCGGCGTATCGACATTGAACGGATTTTCGCCGGCATACACGCGCCGCGCAAAATCGTTCGGTTTGAAATGCACGCCAGCGCTGTCGAGCAGCGCGAGGCTCGTCACCTGTTGCGGATAACGCGCGGCGAAGATGCCGGCGATGTGGCCGCCCATCGAATTGCCGGCGATGTTTACCGGCGGCAGTTTCAGCGCGGTGACGAATTCGCTGAGCCGCGCGGCTTGCGCGGCGATACCGTAATCGGCGCTGTCCAGCCGCGTCGATTCGCCCCAGCCGGGCAGATCGGGAATCACGACATGATAGTTGGGCAACAACTGGCGGGCGAAGCCGACCCACACGTTCTTGTTCGCGTCGAAGCCATGCAGCAGCAGCACCGGCGGGCCTTCGCCGCCTTCGAGATAGGCCCAGTCGTGATCGCCGATCTTGAGGTGCTGCTTGTGCAATCCCGCCATCATCGACTGCGCCATGCCCTGCCATTTGAACAGGGTGCCGGGCGCAAATTCGTACAGCGAAAACAACGTCAGCGCGAGTACCACGACAACGATAAACAACGACCAGATCAGTGATTTCAACCAGCGCATTTTGTTTCTCCGAAGCGGTCGAGTACAAATCAGCGTCGTCCTCAAAAGTGCGTCATCCCAGCGCAGGCTGGGATGACGAGCAAGCGCGTGACGAGCAAAAAAATTTTAAGCGATTTTTATCGGCCAGTGTTTCTCTAATCCGCACCACTCAGAAACTGCCGGCGTCGCCGGGATATGCGATCGGACTTTCATACCCGTCCGCCGATACCGCGCTCACGCCGAAAAACCAGTCGTCGATCACGATACTTTTCAACATGGCATTCGTCGCGCCACTGACATAGCGACTGTGCTGCCACTGCGGCGCGAGCGTGTCGCGCCACCATATACGATAACCGACCGCGCCATCGACCGCCGTCCATTTCACCGTCGTATCCGACTCGACCGCGCCGGTCGTATCGACGCCGGTGGGCGCGAACGGTGCGGACGCCATCGCCGCCATCGTGATCGCATTCAGCGCGGTGACATGAGCGAGATATGCGAAGTCGACACCGTCGATCGTATCGCCGTAAACGATGCCGTTTTCGTTGCGCAGATCCTGATGCTGGCGCGTGTAATTCTCGTGGCCTTCGGTAATACGCACCGCCGGATAACCCGCTTCGAGAAACGACACCTGATCGCCGCCGCGGCCGTAACGATCGGTGCGATACACCATCCGCACCCTGAAATTGGTCAGGTAACGATCCGCCAGATCGGCCATGTAGCGCGCGACATTGCGCGACGGCGAATCGACTTCACCGCCGTGATAACGGCGATACTTGGCCTGCTCCAGGGTCTCGTTGCTTTTGGTGCCTTCGGAGAAAATACGCACGGTGGTGGTGTCGATCACGCCGTCCTGTCCGCGCGTATTGCCGACGATGTCATTGTTGAGATCGGCCTGCACTTGCCAGCCTTGCGCCTTGGCGAAATCGGCCAGCACCTTGCCGCCATACAGGCCTTGCTCCTCGCCCGACAACGCCGCGAACACCAACGTCGCGCGAAATTTGTACTTGCTCAAAATACGCGCGGATTCGATCAGCGCGGCAACACCGGAGGCGTCGTCGTTCGCGCCCGGCGCATCGTGCTCGATGTCCATCACATCGGTGACACGCGAATCCAGATGGCCGGTGATGATGATCACGCGATTCGGCTCGACCGTGCCGCGCTGGATCGCGACGATATCCATCACTTCGGTCGGTTGCAGAATACGTTTGCCGGTGAAACTTTGCGAGGGCGTGACCAGTTGCAGGCAGCCGCCGCAGTCTTTGGATATTTCGGCGAAACGCGACTTCACCCAGCGCCGTGCCGCGCCGATGCCGCGTGTTTCGGATTTTGTATCGGAGATGGTATTGCGCGTGCCGAAGCCGACCAGTTTTGTGATCGTGGCGCGCAATTCATCGGCGCTCGGCGCATCGGCCAGCGTCGCGAGCAACGCGTGTTCGCGCGATGGCGATTCGCTGCTGGTGTTGATCGCATTTACCGCTGCGGCAGTTTTCTGCGGCGCCGCAACGGCGCTGCCGACCGACAGGCCCACACCCAGAATCGCGAGAAACAGACGCATGGTCACTCTCCGCTCGTTTTCAGAACCTGTTCGCGATCGTTACTCGCTGCATCGAAACCAAACGTTTCCGGCATCGATGCAGCGAGTATGGGTTCGGCGAATCAGCACGTCATGCAATCAACGCTTGGTTTCGCTCAACGCTTTTTCCACCGAACCGCGCGTCATCGGGTGATAACCCGGCTTGGCTTCGGCGTAGATCTTGCGCGCGAGCGCGAGTCCGTCCGACGTCTTCGCCAGCTCGACATACAGCGGCACGATCAAGATGCGCCGGCCGATGCGAATCATGTGCGCCTGCATCGCGGTATACGCCGCGGTGTAGTTGCTGCGAATCGCGTGCAGATACCAGCGGAAGCCGATCGGCGCGTTGCCGGTATGCGTGAGATCGTAGGCGGCATCGAGCTGTTGCATCTGCACGAGGCTGAGTTTTGGCGGCAGCGAGTCGAGGAAATATTCCCACTCCTGCGTCGAGTATTTTTTGCCGTTCAGTGCTTTCGCATCGATCGTGCCGGCCAACCACTTGTCGCGATTCGCCGCGACGATCTTGAA
>JANXUW010000584.1 GCA_025351985.1 Pseudolysobacter sp. | reverse complement strand
ATGCGGCAAAGTACCATCGGCCATGCCGCGTTCGGTCAGCACGGGATCCATGCCGTCGAATCCGAGCACGACCAGACGCGATTGTGCGAGCGGTGCGGGTGACTTGGCACATCCGACAAGAATCAGAAAGCCGGCGATCACGCAGGCGAACACATAACGCCGATTCATGCGATTACTGCGATTCGTTTTCGGAGACATCTTCTTTGGCAACTGCGGTTGGCGCTGCACGCGTACCGCGCAAGCGGCGCCACAGCAGCCGAATCGGCCAGCTCAGGATCGCGACCAGCGCGAGTACGATGCCGACCAGTACCGCCCATAACGAACCGAGAAAACTCAAACCGGCACCGGGGCCGATGTAAGCCTCGGCGCTGGCGCTGACGATCAGCAGTGCGAGAACAACCAATATCCGCATCGCAGGAATCCCATAATTGAAGCGACGAGTGTAGCCAAGCCGTGCGTTGATCGCGAGCACAGTTTGCTGGCGGGATTCACAGTCTGCATCGATCGCGGCCATACTCTGCCGATGGATTCCAGCAAACTTAGCCGTCCGCGTGTGCCGCCGTTCGATCGCCTTGTCGGTGCATTCGCCGCACGTTGGCCGCGCCTCATGCAGCGCCTTGGCGACTGGGAGACCCGCGCGCTGCACGATGAAATTGCGGCGCAACGGATCGTCAGTCCGGTGTATGTGTGCGGACTCGCACGCGCCGGCAGCACGGTATTGCTGGAGCTGTTGGCCGCAGCGCCGGAGTTCACCACACATCGCTACAGCGACTATCCGTTGTTGTGGACGCCGTACTGGTGGAACTGGCTGCGCTCGCGTTTGCCGTTGCCTGCAGCTGAGCCGCAGCAGCGCGCGCATCATGACCGCATTGCGGTGACGGTCGACAGCCCGGAGGCTTTCGAAGAAGTGCTGTGGATGCATTTTTTTGCCGGCAGGCATGATCCATTTGTCGATCAGGTACTTTCTGCACAAAGCGAAAATGCAGCATTTGCCGCTTTTTATACAATGCATGTCCGCAAGTTGCTGTCCGTGCGCGGTGCGCAGCGTTATCTGGCCAAGGGCAATTACAATCTCACGCGTATCGCGTATCTGCGGCGATTGTTTCCCGACGCGCGTTTTATCATCGCGGTGCGCGAACCGCTTGCGCATGTAGCCTCGCTGGTCAAGCAAGATCGACTTTTCAGCGATTGGGCGAAGCACGATCCGGCGATCGCGCGACATCTCGCGCGTTGCGGTCACTTCGAGTTCGGCCCGCACAAGGGCGCCGTAAATGTGGGCGATGCCGAACAGGCGCGGGCGATTCAGGTCTGCTTCGATACCAATCAACCGGCGCAGGGTTATGCGCGGCAATGGGCCGCATCGTACGGTTGGTTGATGCGAGCCTTGGCCAATGATGCGGAGCTGGCCAGCGCATGTCGCTTGGTCGACTACGGGCGTTTATGTGCCGAGCCACAGACCGAGCTGGAGAAAATTTACGCGCACGCGGGTGTCGCGGTTTCGCTGTCGGCCGCGCTCAGCCAACAACATGCAGCACGTCTGGCATTGCCCGACTATTACCGGTCGGACTTTAGCGGCATTGAATCCGATCTGATCGAGCGGGAGACCGCAGCAGTGTGGCGTCAGGTTTGCGCGTGCATTACAGTCTCCAGACAAGACTGAGTCTTCAAACCGGGGGGGGGGAATGAAACGTATAGCTCTGTTGTGTGCATTTTTTGCGCTGGCGCAATTCGCGCATGCCGATGTTTATGTACTCGAATCGGATGCGCTCGGTGCCAAGCACAACAATCACGCCGTGCCAGGCAAGCACGTCGCCGGCACACCGATCAATGCCCATACCGCCAAGCCGGGCGAGAAACACCACGGTATTCCGCTGGGAGGAGTTCATCCATCGTCGACCGGCTCGATTTCGCTGATCGATGCTTCTGGCTTGAAATATTTCATTGATACCAACATCACTTTCAGTACCAGCAGCTCGGCATCGGGTGCCGTGTCGTCCGCCAGCTATACACGCGCGGTCGTGGCCAGTACCGTCGCTGGCGGCACTATAGCCAGCACGCTTAGTAACGCGTTTGATGGTTATGGCGCGATATGCGTGAGTTTCACTGGAGCGGTGGGAGGGTGCCGGACCGGCAATGCGAACTACACTATTTACAACAAGAACGGCGCGGCGCCGACCAATGAATGCAGTGGCCGTCAGTTCGTATTCCCGGCACAGACGATAGGCGCCTTGAGCGTCAACCGCAAAATTTATATACCGACCGATGATGCATTTGCGCGCTGGCTCAACGTGTTTACCAACACCAGCGGCGCGCCGGTTACTTTCAACGTCATATCGTCCAACAACCTGGGTTCCAACGCCAATACGATAATCACGGGATCTTCCAGTGGCACGATCCCGCCAACGACTGCCGATACCTGGGTTACAACTTTCCAGAATTTTTCAGGCACCACCAGTACCGAACCACGTCTGGGCCATGTCTTGCAGGGGCCGGGTGCGGCAACGCCTTTGACAGGTATCAATTTCGCAAATGGCAGCGATCTTCCGTATTGGGCTCACACCGTGACTTTGAATCCTGGCGAGACCAAGATCCTCATGAACTTTGTCACCGGGCAGGGAACAAAAGCTGCCGCCGCGACGCAAGCGGCAGCCCTCACGGCGCTTCCGCCGACCAGTCTGGAATGCCTGACGCCTACGGAAAGATCGGAGGTGAGCAATTTCGTCGGACCAGCCAAGTTGCAAGCAACAAAAACCTATAGCGGCAACACCTACGTCGGTGGCACCGGTTCGTATACGGTCGTCGTGAGCAATACTGGCGCAAGCGCGCAATCAGATAATCCCGGAGATGAGTTCACCGACGTGTTGCCGGCAAATCTGACGCTCGTCTCGGCAACGGCGACGAGTGGCACGGCAACAACTTCGGGTGGCACGGTGCATTGGAACGGCAGCGTGCCTGCCGCTGGTTCGGTCACGATCACGATCAATGTCGCGATCGCCTCGGGCGCCGTGGGCAGCACGGTCTCGAATCAAGGTACGGCGTTCTTCGATGCGGATGGCAATGGCACCAATGAATCTTCGGCATTGACGGACGATCCGGCGCTAGCGGGCGCCGCTGATCCAACCACCTTTGTCATCACCGGCGGTTCGATCATCTCGGGTACCAAAACCGTGAGTGGCACGTATGTTGTCGGCAATACGGTGACTTACTCCGTCGTGCTGACGAATAGTGGCGCGGGCCCACAGGCCGACAATCCCGGCAACGAGTTCACCGATGTACTGCCGGCGACATTGCAACTGGTCAGTGCCACAGCAACTTCCGGCACCGCGGTCGGCAACGTCGGAACCAATACCGTGACATGGAATGGTGCGTTGGCGACGTCGGGCAGTTTCACCATCACCATCTCCGGGACAATCTTGTCGAGCGCTGCCGGTCAGAACGTCTCGAACCAGGGCACGATCAGCTATGACAGTGACGGCAATGGAACCAATGATGCGTCCGCCGTTACCGATGATCCGGCCGTGGCAGGTACTGCCGATCCGACGGTTTTCGCGGTGACGGGCGGGGCAAATGTCGCGGGTACAAAAAGCGTGAGCGGCGCCTTCACCGTTGGTAATACGGTGACTTACAACATCGTGCTCACAAATAGCGGCGCGGGCCCGCAGGCCGACAATCCCGGCAACGAGTTTACTGACGTACTGCCAGCCACCTTGCAGTTGGTCAGCGCCTCGGCGACCTCTGGCACGGCGGTTGGCAATGTCGGAACCAATACCGTGAGCTGGAACGGCGCACTGGCATCGTCCGCAAGCGCGACCATCACCATCACCGCGACGATTCTGCCAAGCGCTGCTGGCCATACCGTATCGAACCAGGGCACAATCAGCTACGACAGCGACGGTAACGGCAGCAATGATGCATCGGCCGTGACGAGTTTTCCTGGCGGTGTGGGTCCGACGGTGTTTGTTGTCGCGGCATTGCCTGCGGTCGCGATTCCGCTATTTTCGCCACTGAGCCTGGCATGGCTGGCACTGGCGTTCGCGGCGATTGCATTCCTTGCATTGCGGCGTCGAGTCTGACCAATACTGCGCTTGCTTCTGCGCGAAGATAACAGGACGTCCGTCGCCATAGACGGACGTTCTTTTTTTGCAAACGGAGCCGAATTTTGTGAGGAGCAGCGGTAGCATTCTTCGTCCAGTTGCTCTCGCCGCTATTGAATTTGCTTCAGTGCGCATTGAGGTATGGCGCAATTCCTTAACTTATATTAAAGTTAAGAGGTACGAAAGTTTCCATAACTTTGGGGGTAGTCATGAAACGAATAATTTCGCTTTGCGCTTTGCGCTTTACTCGTGCTGGCGCAAGCTGCGCACGCCGATGTGTATGTGCTTGAGTCTGATGGTCTTGCAGCAAAGCACAAGAATCAGGCCGTGCCAGGCCGACAGGTCGCCGGTACGCCAATCAACGCACATACCGCCAAGCCGGGCGAAAAGCACCACGGACTGCCGCTCGGCGGAGTGCATCCGAACGCGACCGGTTCGAAAGCGCTGATCGATGCGTCGGGTTTGAAGTATTTCATCAATACCAATATCACGTTCACTACCACCAGCTCGGCATCGGGCGCCATGTCCGAAGCCAGCTACACGCATGCGGTCGCGGCCTCGACGATGAACGGTGGCGTTACCAATTCAATGCTTAATGATTCGTTCGATGGCTACGATTCGATTTGCGTTAGTCTCACGGGTGTGCTTGCGCGGTGCCAAACGGGCAATGCAAGCTTTGCCATGTACAACAAGAACGGCCCGGCAACTACGGAATGCAACGGTCGCCAGATCGTGTTTCCGACGCAGACGATAGGAGCGTCGCCGCCAACGGGAGTCAACGCCGTGGCTGCGGCTGGAGTGCTGAGTGTCAGCCGCAAGATCTACGTGCCGACCGATGACAGCTTCTCGCGTTCAATGAACGTGCTCACAAATACCGGTACCGTACCGCTAACGTTCAGTCTGATGACGTCCAACAATCTGGGGTCGGACAGCAACACCAAGATCACCGGATCATCCACGGGTTCGCTTACGCCAACCGCGGCCGACAAGTGGGTCACCTCGTTCCAGAATTATTCCGGCACTACCAGCTCTGACCCGCGCCTGGGGCATGTCCTGCAGGGAGCGACCGCTGCGACGCCGGTCGCGGCTCTTTATTTCGTCGACGGTAACGATAAACCGTGGTGGGGTTACACAGTAACTTTGAACCCGGGTCAGACCAAGATCATCATGAATTTCGTTACCGCACTGGCCTCGAATGCTGCCGCAAAAACGAACGCAGCAAGACTGATGGCGTTGCCTGCGACTAGCCTTGAGTGCATGACACCGACGGAAAGAGCGCAGGTCACGAACTTTGCTGCGGCCATCCCGCCGCCAGCACAGGTTCCGTCACTGTCGCCGCTCGCATTGGTCTGGCTGATGCTCGGCGTTGTGCTTGTCGCTGGTGGCTTCTACACCTTGCGCCGACGCGTCTGATCCAAACCGCCAACGCAAAGGACGGGGCGCCTGCTTGAATAAAGCGGCGCCCTGTTTTTTTTTGTGACTTGGTAGTTTGAAAACCATTGGCAACATGTTGCCTTACGATGAATTTTCCAGCCTTGATATCAGATATTCAAATGCCTTTCCGTCTCGTTGAACTTGTATCGCGTCGTGGTTCTTCCTTCGCCTTCATGGCGCTGATCGCGGCCTTGCTCGGTAGTGCCGGGTGCCATCACGACGATGGCAAACCCAACATCGTGATCATCACCTTTGATACCACGCGTGCCGATCACATCGGCAGTTACGGTATGGCGCTGGCGCATACACCGACGCTGGATCGCCTTGCCGCAGAAGGCGTACGTTTTGAAAATGCGATTGCCTCCGCGCCGATCACGGCGGTGTCGCATTCGAGCATCATGACTGGACTGTTACCGCCGGCACACGGCGTACGCGACAACGGATCGTTTGCGCTCGGCGATGACGCGGTAACGTTGGCGGAGCGCTTCAAAGCGGTCGGTTACGACACGCGGGCTTATGTCTCGGCGATCGTGCTGAATCGTCGTTACCGGCTCGACCAAGGCTTCGATGTCTACGATGATGACCTTTGGGGAGAAACCGAGCCCAAGTTGTTCATGATCCGCGAACGACCGGCGGCCGAGACCATTGATCGTGTCATGGAGTGGTACGACGGGCGCGAAAAACAGACAAAGAAGAATCCGTTTTTCCTGTGGGTGCATCTGTTTGATCCGCACGAACCGCACAAGCCGCCGGCGTGGGCGACGGTGCTTGCGCCGAGTTCCTACGATGCGTCGATCGCTTACGCCGATCGCGAGCTCGGCCGTCTGGTCGATGGGCTGCGTGCGAGTGGCGAGCTCGACCACACCATCTTTGTATTCACCGCCGATCACGGCGAAAGCATCGGCGAGCACGGCGAAAAAACCCACGCCATTTTTGTCTATCGCGCCACCACGCGCGTGCCGTTGATCGTGCGTTATCCGCCGCGTTTCCCCGAAGGCAATGTTTATGCCGGACCGGTGCGCAATGTCGATATCGCACCGACTTTGCTTGAGCTCGCGCATGTACCGGGAGCAAAGGAAACGCAGGGTGTCGATTTGACCGCGATGGTGCGTGGCGATACACCGATCGTTGATCTGCCGCAATATTCGGAGTCCAAACTTGCCGAACTCGATTTCGGCATGGCGCCGTTATATGCCGTTCGCAAGGATGGCTATACGTTTATCCGCGCGCCGCGACCCGAACTTTACGATCTGAAGAATGATCCCGGCGAGCTGCACAATTTGTACGGCGATGCGAAGTACCAGACCAAGGCCGACGCGCTTGATGTCGAGCTCGAAAAGCTCATGCAGGACAGCGCCAAACATGCGATCGCAGCGCGCACCGATCCGATGTCGAAAGAGACGATGGAGATGTTGCAATCGCTTGGTTATCTGCAGGGCGCAACCGATCGCGCTTCAGCCGCCGGCATCGATCCGAAAGATGGCATCGCGATCTATAGCAAGCTGGAAGACGCGCGGCATTTCGCGCAGCAGCGCAAGTGGCCGGCGGCGGAGAAGGCGCTGAAGGCCATCCTTGTCGATATGCCGCGGCATTTCTCCGCGCGCAGCGTGCTTGCGTTGGTCGAATTCAAACGCGGCAAATACGATGAGGCGCGTGCGCAATATCTGGAGTTGCTGGCACAGGATCCGAAGCAATTTCGGCTGTTTGGCATGCTCGGCGAAATCGCCCTGATGCAAGGCAAACTCGATGAGGCCGAACGCTACAATCTGGAAGCGCTCAAGATTGCGCCGCAATTTGTCGAAGCGATGGGCCAGCTCGGCCTGATCGCGACCTTGCGCGGTGATGATGTCGCCGCACAACGCTGGTATGACCAGGCGATGCTGATCGATCCGGGTTTCCCGCCGTTGCGTCGTCGTCTCGCCGATTTGTATTTCGAGCGAGGCGATTATGAGGCTGCATTGAAAGAATATCGCGAAGCCTTTGCGCACCAGTCCAAGGATTTCCGCAGCCTGTTGCAGGCCGGTGCCAGCGCGCGTCGCGCCGGCAAGCTCGATGAAGCAGAAGAACTGCTGCATCAGGCCGTCACCATGCGCGAAAAGACGTGGCTACCGCGTTACAACCTGGCATGCCTGCTCGCATCACGCGGCCAATCCGATAACGCCCTGCAAGCGCTGGACGATGCCATCACGCACGGCATGGTCTACGGCAAACTGCTGGTCGACGATCCGGATTGGGATGCGCTGCGCAAGGACCCGCGCTTTATCGCCTTGCAGAAAAAAGTGCAGAAGATCGATGCTGCCGGTAGCCCGAAAGAAGGCGATATTGACGGCGATATTCCTGATGCAGATTGATGTGTCCGCATGAACTGTATCGTGGATTAAGTCGTAGACGTTTGCCGGAAGGCGCTGCGCTTTTCCGACCTGCTATATATTCATCGGTGGGTTTGACGGATGACCCAATTGCCGCTTTTAGGGGTCGCCTCGACGAAGCGCGCGCTGATGTAAACTTCTGGGCGGTAATTCACACACACGGGAGTGTCACGATGTTGCATCGAGTGGTACGTTGCTGCTGCATCGCCCTGGCTGCCGTGTCCTTGCAGGCCGCAGCAGCGACCTTGATCGTCACTGATCTCGGTGACGCCGGCGACGGCGTGTGCGGCGCGACATGCACCTTGCGCGATGCCATCGTCAGCGCCGCGCCGAACGACAGTATCGTGTTCGATGCGACGCTGACCTACCCGGCGACGATCACGCTGGCGGGTCAGGAGCTGCTGGTCTACAAGAATCTGCAGATAATCGGGCCGGGCGCGAGCTTGCTTGCGATCGACGGCAATCAACAAAGCCGCATCCTGGAGATTGCCGCAAACGCCACTGCCACCGTAAGCGGCGTCGCAATGAACAACGGTACGGTCGCTGGCGCAAATGGCGGCTTCGGCTCGAGCGCGTCCGACGGCGGCGATGCGTACGGCGGCGGCGTGTTGGTCAATGCGGGTTCCTCGTTGCAACTGATCGCATGCCGGCTCAACGGCAATCAGGCATTGGGCGGGCTCGGCGGCACAACTTCCGGTAGCAGGCAGGGCGACGGCGGAAACGCGCATGGCGGAGCAATCTACAGCGCAGGCACGCTATCGATGAAGGACTGCAGTGTGACCGGCAGCTTCGCCTATGGTGGCCCGGCGGGCGGCCCGCCGTTCGGCTCAAGCAACGGCAGCGGCGGTAGTGCGACCGGCGGAGCCATCGAGGCCATCGGATTGACCGAAATTACCGACAGCCAGTTTCTGAGCAATTCTGTGCAAGGCAGTCCCGGCCGCTCGGCAATCGGTGGTGCCGTCGGCGGCGACGGCGGCTCGGCATTGGGAGGCACGCTGGCGTTCTCGGGGTTTTCCGTGTTGTCGTTTGTCAGTTCGCTCGGCGGCAGCGTGTTGGCGGGTAGCGCTGGGCAGGGCGGCGGCGGTGGCGCTGCGGGTGCCGCCGCAGGTGCCGACGTGTACTCGACCGCTACCGTGCTCAGCCGCAACACCGTGCTGACCAGCACGTCCGGTGCGAAGACCTGCTCTGTGGCGACGCTCTCCGCGCAAGGCGCCAACTTCGACGCCGACAGCTCCTGCCCGAACTTCACACTGCACGGCGATGCGAAATGGCAGATCGTCACCAGCGGTGGCGATACCTTCGCGTTTCCGCTCTGGGGAAGCCCACTGATCGACGCTGCCGCCGACTGCAAGGATGCCTTCGGCACCACGCTCACCACCGATGTGCGCGGCGGCTTGCGTCCGTTGGACGGCAACGCCGACGGTACCGCCGCTTGCGATCTGGGCGCGGTGGAAAGCGATGAGCTGTTTGCGAACGGCTTTGAGTGAACGCAAATGTCAGCCCGTTCCCTTGTCGCGAATCGACCCGGAATCGAAGCGATGGAATCAGTGTCGATAGATTTTGTTGCAATGTATACAAAGCAAAAACCCGGCCTCGTGCCGGGCTTTTCTATTTCCATGGTTGCGAATAGCGATATCGTTAGTCACCAACGACATTCGCCGGATCAGCGAGCTCCAGCGATCGCAGCAGCACACCGGCTTGGGTGCGATTTCTTACTCCGAGTTTCTCGAAAATCGCTGTCATATGCGCCTTGACCGTGCGCTCCTGAATGCCGAGGCTGTCGGCGATTTGTTTGTTGAGGCGGCCTTCGCTGACCAGATTCAGCACGCGTAATTGCTGCGCGCTGAGCGACGCGACTTTTTTGGCGAGTGCCGCGTCGGTCGCTGACATCGACGCCGCATTCACCGCATCACGCAATCCCGGCGGCACATAGTTTTCGCAGTTCAGCACGGCGCGCAATGCGGCCTGCAAATCGCGCATGTCCGCGCGTTTCGGAATAAAACCTGCCGCGCCGTACGCCAGCGCGCGGCTGATCGTGCGCGTATCGTCATGCGCGGAAATCATCACGACCGCCACGCTCGGAAATTCGCTGCGCAGCATCGCCAAGCCCATCAGGCCATGATTGCCGGGCATGTGCAGATCGAGCAGCACCAGATCGGTATCGGGTTCGGCATTCAGCAAGCTGCGCGTGGCGTCGAGCGTTGCGGCTTCGAACACGCTCGCCTCGGGCACGAGTTCGCGCACCGCCTGCGTCAGCGCAAGGCGATAAAGTGGGTGATCGTCGGCAATCAGGATACGGC
>JANXUW010000583.1 GCA_025351985.1 Pseudolysobacter sp. | reverse complement strand
TTCGCCGCGACCGATCTGGTGTTGACCGGCGGCACGGTGTTGATCGATCACGGCTTCGGTTTGAGCTCGTCGTTTCTGCACATGAGCAAGCTCGACGTGAAGGTGGGCGACCGCATCGAGCGTGGCCAAATCATCGGTAACGTCGGCAAGACCGGGCGCGCGAGCGGCCCGCACATGCACTGGGGATTCAACTGGTTCGAGCAGCGGCTCGATCCGGCGCTGTTACCGGGCGTGCAGCTGAAATAAGTCGCTGGCTTGGATTATCGCCCTCGGTTGCGCTGCAGATTTTCCTTTCCGCCATTCCACGTTATCCTGCCGCGATGAATGACGATCCAAACCTCGAAAGAAAGACCGCATTCGAGCGCATCTACAGCGCGAACGAATGGGGTTCCAACGAATCGCGCTCCGGCCTCGGCTCCAACCTCGACCTGACGCGCCAAGTGCGTCGCGCGCTGCCGCCGTTGCTGCGCGGCCTTGGGGTGAAATCGATGCTCGATGCGCCGTGCGGCGATTACAACTGGATGCCGCATGTCGATCTCGGCGGCACGCATTATATCGGCTGCGACATCGTGCCCGAATTGATCGCCGCCAATCGCGCGCGCCATCCCGGCATCGAGTTTCTTTGCGTTGATCTTGCCGAAGGCAACCTGCCACAGGTCGATCTGATTTTTTCGCGCGATTGCCTGCAACATCTGCCGGAAGCCGACATCTGGAAAGTGCTGCGCAACTTCAAGCGCAGTGGCGCACGCTGGCTGCTGACGTCATCGCACACCACGCATGAGCAAAGCATGTCGTTTTATCCCGGCGGTTTCGGTTATCTCAACCTGCAACTGGCGCCGTTCAATTTTCCGCGGCCGGTGCTGATCGTGCCCGAAGAACACTACGCCTCGAAGGCGATGGCGCTATGGCCGATGTCCGAGGTGCGCGGATGACCGATCGCATCACGATTGCCATTCTCGCCAAGGACAAGGCGCATACTCTGCCGTTGTATCTGTGGTGCATCGAGCAGCTCGACTGGCCGAAGGATCGCCTGCTGCTCTACATCCGCACCAACAACAACAACGATGCGACTGCTGCGATCCTCAAGGCCTGGATCGAACGTGTCGGTGCGCGTTATGCCGCCGTGCATTTCGATGACAGCGATGTCGCTACACCGGTGCAGCAATACGGTCAGCACGAATGGAACAGCGAGCGATTCCGTGTGCTCGCCGAAATTCGTCAGGATTCGATGAACTGGGCGCACGCTCAAAACTCGCACTACTTCGTGGCCGATTGCGATAACTTCGTCCGTAGCGAAACCCTGCGCGCGATCGAACGAACCGGCCTGCCGATCGTCGCGCCGCTGCTGCATTCGCAGACTGCATATTCAAATTATCACGCCGCGATCGATGCCAACGGTTACCTGGCCGAATGCGATCTCTACTACCAGTTGCTGCGTCAGGAGATTCGCGGCCTGGTCGAACTGCCCGTAGTGCACTGCACGTATCTTGTGCGCCACGAGGCCATTCCCGCGCTGTCTTATTCCGATGGCAGCCATCGCTACGAATACGTGATCTTCAGCGACTCCGCACGCCGCGCGGGAATCCCGCAATATCTCGATACGCGCCGTTCCTACGGACGAATCACGTTCGCCGAACGCGAAGACCAATTGGCGGCAGAACCGTGGCGGCACGAGCTTCCGCCGATGTGAGGTTACTGGTATTGAAATAATCATCAGGGACCGTTCCCGCGACGCCTATCGACGCTGTCACCATAATTCGCGTCAGCTGGCGGGTAGCCGCTTTGACAGTCCTGAACGCTTGGGGTAGAAAGAATCTCAATCGCACTTCCGAATCGCCTGCCTGCTTAAGCAGAGGGACTCGCTATGAAAGTTTTAGCTTGGGTCATAGCTCTCATCGTGGCGATACCCGCCGCGATTGTCGGAGCCATTTATATTCGTAACAAGTCAATCGGACCTGTGGGATGGGCAACGGACGATGCTTTGAGGGCAGTCAAGTTGAAAATGAAAGATCCAGATTCGACCGTTATCCGGGAATCTTTCGTTGTTCTAAAAACGAATGAGCGAAACGACACGGAAATTCATGTATGCGGAATCGTGGACGGACGCAATAGCTTAGGCGCCTACGCAGGAGGAACCCGATTTGCTTCAAATAGTTTGGCCACAAAGATCGGCTTACAATCCGGCGCAAATCAACAGCGCAGCGCATCCAGGCGGCGCTGCGTTGCGTGCCTGCATTACAGTGGCGACGCAAAACCGTTGGCAAAGATATAGTCACCCTGATACTCGACGGCGCCGATGTCGCAAGCGCCCGCGAAGGGCCGGGGTGCGCCGCGACCGTCGGTGCTCAGCGCGGTGGCGCCGTCGCTTTCAAGGCAATCGGGCGCGGCGTTGGTTGCCGGGCTGTTGGCGCCGATGGCCAGGGTCGGCATCGCCAGCGGCGAATCGCCGTACACTTGCAGCGACCC
>JANXUW010000568.1 GCA_025351985.1 Pseudolysobacter sp. | reverse complement strand
TGAGCGGCGCCGAGCGGGCCAGCGCCGAGGCAGAAATCGCCACCGCACTCGCCACACTTCCGACGTTGCAAAACGCCACCGAAACGGAGTAGCACATGACGGCATCGAGCGGTCTTTCGATCATTGGCGCTACGCGCTGCGTACCGGGCGGCATGCGCTTCCGCGCATTCGATCCGACGGCAAATACGGCGTTTGGCGTGGAGTTCCATTCGGCATCGAGCAACGATATCGAACACGCCACTGAACTGGCGACCCAGGCCGCGCCGGCATTTGCGCGCAGCGGTGGCGCACAGCGCGCGATCCTGCTGGAATCGATAGCGAGCCACATCGAAACAGCGCTGCCATCACTGATCGAAATCATACCGCGCGAAACCGCGCTGCCCGAAACGCGCGTGCGCAACGAAACCGCTCGCACGTGCTCGCAACTGCGTTTGTTCGCGAGCGTATTGCGCGATGGCGATTGGCTGGATGTCCGTATCGATCATGGCGATGCGACGCGCACCCCGCCGAAACCCGACCTGCGTTCGATGCGACGCGCACTCGGCCCGGTCGTGGTGTTCGGCGCGAGCAATTTCCCGCTCGCGTTTTCGGTTGCGGGCGGCGATACCGCCTCGGCGCTGGCCGCGGGTTGTCCGGTCATCGTCAAGGCGCACCCGGCGCATCCCGGCACGTCGGAGATTATCGGTTTGGCCATCCAGACGGCTATTCGCGAATGCGGTTTGGATGCCGGAATTTTTTCGTTGTTGTTCGATGCGGAGCACATCGTTGGCGCGGCACTGGTCACCCATCCCGTCATCCAGGCGGTGGGTTTCACCGGATCGCAGCGCGGCGGCCGTGCGCTGCTGGCACTGGCGGCGCAACGCAAGCAACCGATTCCGGTATATGCGGAAATGGGCTCGGTCAATCCGGTTTTCATCCTGCCCGGTGCACTCGCAGCACGCGCCGAAACCATCGCCGATGGTTTGCATGCGTCGGTGATGCTGGCGTGCGGCCAGTTCTGCACCTCGCCAGGCTTGGTGTTCGCCGCGGACGGCGCCGACTACGAACGTTTGCGCACACGATTGAAATCCCTGTTCGCCGAAAGCAACGCCGCGACGATGCTGACGCCGGGCATCGCTGACGCCTATCGCCACGGCATCAAAAACCTCGCGCAACATCCGGGCGTTAGTGTATTGGCACAACGCGATTCCAGCGGCAGTCAGAGCGGCGCAGCCTTGCTCGAAACCGACGCCGCGACCTTGCTCGCGCATCCCGAACTTGCCGAGGAAGTGTTCGGCCCGAGCACCGTGCTGGTACGCGCGGAATCCGCCGCGCAATTGACCACACTCGCCGCTCATCTGGACGGCCAACTCACAGCGACCGTGCATGCCGAAGTCGATGAGCTCGGCAACCACGCGAGCTTGCTCGATGTTTTGCAAAGCCGCGCTGGCCGCGTGCTGTTCGGCGGTTTCCCGACCGGTGTCGAAGTCAATCATGCGATGGTCCACGGCGGTCCGTGGCCGGCAAGTTCCGACAGCCGCTCGACCTCGGTCGGCAGTGCGGCGATCCTGCGCTGGGTGCGGCCCGTGGCGTTGCAGAATTTCCCCGATGCGATTCTGCCGCCGGAATTGCAGGAGAAAAATCCGCTGCGGTTGCGTCGATTGATCGATGGAAAATTCAGCGCTGCATCTGCCGATTGACGAGCTTGGCTACGACGGGTGTCGAATGCGTAACGACGCGAGCGGTCAACTCGATGCGCGCCGAGGGCGGATTGCTGTTGTCGGCGTTCTGATTTCTTGCGGCGCGCTATCGATTGGCGTGCCATATTTATCTGATTCCACACTCGGGAGATTTCGATGAAAGCTGTTGCCCTGACGCGTTACCTGCCGATCAGCGATGTGAATTCGCTGCTCGATACCGAGATCGAAAAACCCGTCGCTACTGCACGCGACCTGCTCGTGCGTGTGCTTGCCGTGTCGGTCAATCCGGTCGATACCAAAGTGCGCTCGCCGAAGGACAAGATCGAATCCCCGCCGCGCGTGCTCGGTTGGGATGCGGCCGGCATCGTCGAAGCCGTGGGCGATCGGGTGACCACGTTCAAGCCCGGCGACGAGGTGTATTACGCCGGCTCGATCGAACGTCCGGGCTGCAACAGCGAGTACCAACTGGTCGATGAACGTATCGTCGCGCGCAAGCCGGCGAGCCTCGATTTTGCCCAGGCCGCAGCACTTCCGCTCACCGCGATCACGGCATGGGAACTCATGTTCGAACGCATGCGTATCGCCAATGACGGCAGCGAGCGCGGCCGTCATCTGCTGATCATCGGCGGCGCAGGTGGTGTCGGTTCAATGGCGATCCAGCTCGGCAAACTCGCCGGTCTCAGCGTGATCGCGACCGCATCACGCACCGACACGATTGCGTGGTGTCGCGAGCTCGGCGCAGATCATGTAATCGATCATCGCCAGGCACTGCAACCGCAACTCGCTGCGCTCGGCATTACCGCGATTCCGTACATCGTGAACTTTGCCGACAGCGCCGCGTACTGGACGCAAATGGGTGAACTGATCGCGCCGCAAGGACGCATCGGCTTGATCGTCGAACCCAGCACGCCGCTGCAAATCGGCGATCCGTTCAAGCTGAAAAGTATCAGCATCCATTGGGAAATGATGTTCACACGCGCGAAATTCCAGACCGACGACATGATCGAGCAGCATCATCTGCTCGCACGCATTGCCGGATTGATCGATGCCGGAAAACTGCGCGGCACGGCGCGGCAGAATCTTGGCAGCATCAATGCTGAAAATCTGCGCAAGGCGCATGCGCTGCTCGAATCCGGCCAGAGCATCGGAAAAATCGTACTCGCCGGCTGGTGATATTCGCGATCGACACGGCGTTGTCGCGCCGTGTCGATCGCCACTGCACGGCCGATGCGAAACACGCGGCGACGCTTGGCGTGATGCCGACGACAGGCGACAATGCGCGGCCTTCCCGTTGCCGCCACCATGTCCGCCGAACTCCCCTTGTTGAGCCGTCTTTTGCGCCTGAGTGCCTTCAGCGGGATCCCCGCCGCCGCGCTGCGCAGCCTCTATACCTACTTCGGCGAATCGTTGCCGGCGTGCACGCTCGCGGTCTTGCTGGTGCGCGGCATGGCGCCCGGGCAATGTCGCCTGGTCGGTGTGATCGGTGCGGATGGCACGGAATATCTGGCGGTGGACGATGCGCAGGACACACAACAAAAACTGCCGTCGTTCGATGACGCGTTGAGCGCGCGTTTGCTGCGCGATATCGCACCGCGCCTGATCACACTCGATCCCGCCGAACAGGCGCTGCCGCTGGCGCAGGCCCTGTTCGCGCCGCGCGCGTTACTGGCCTTGCCGATCATCGATTCCGGCCACGTGCATCACTGGCTGGTGCTCGGTAGCGTTGATGCGCGTCGGTTCGATCGGCTTGATCTGGATCGCATGCTGATCGAGGCCAATCTCGCGGTGAGTTATATCGTGCGGCCGCTGGCGTTGCGCGAACTCAGCGACGAGGCCGCGCACAGCCGGCATCAGATCGAAGGCCTGGCCGATGTGCAAAAGTTGCTTTTGCCACAAAATATACAAATTCGCGGCCTCGACTACGCCGTGCACTGGCAGCCGGCCGATACCGCGGCCGGCGATTATTACGATTTGGTCACGCTGAACGAACGTGTCGAAGGTGTCACGAACGATACCGAGAGTGACGTCTGGGCGGCGATCATCGCTGACGTTTCCGGCCACGGCGCGGCGTCGGCGATGGAAGCCGTGCAGTTCGATGCAATCCTGCGCACCTACCAAGGTGATGGCGGTGCCGGCCCAGCCGGTGCAATCACGTACGCCAATCGCTATTTTTTCTCGCGGCGCCAACGCCAACATTTCCTGACCACACTCGGCACCTTGTATCGGCCCGATGAACGCAAGTTGTATTACGTCAGCGCTGGCCATCCGCCGTTGCTGCATCGGCGCGGCAGCACGGTGACGCTGCATGGCCAGGGTGAGGCGATTCCGCTTGGCATCCTGCGCGATCATGTCTGGCAAAACAGCGAGCTGGAATTGCAGTGCGACGATGTCGTGGTGTTGTATACCGACGGCATCGTCGAGGCGCGCAATGCCGGCGGCGAACCGTTCGGCATGCCGCGTCTGCAGGCGCTCGTGGCGCAAGGCGCGGTAAGCGATGCGGCGCAGCTACGACAGATTCTGTGCGACGCGTTATTCGCGCATCAAGGCGGCAGCGTGGGTGTGGATGACCAGACCTTGATCGTGCTGCGCATCACGCACTAGGGATCACTGGGCGCGCGATGGCATGGCAGAACACCGCGGATCGCTACGTTCCCGCTCGCACGCAAATCGCTTGCCGACCGATTTCGCCCCCTGAAACGTTCAACGCACTTGCCACCGCGCGCGGTTCCGGGCATCTTCGTACAATCGTTTGAATCTGGAATGGCGCCGTGAATTATCCGCACCTGCTCGCCCCGCTCGATCTTGGCTTCGTCACCGTTCCCAACCGCGTATTGATGGGCTCGATGCACACCGGGCTGGAAGATCGCGCGCGCGACTACGACAAGCTCGCGGCGTACTTCGCCGAGCGTGCGCGCGGCGGCGTCGGACTGATCGTGACCGGCGGTCTCGCGCCGAATGTACGCGGCTGGCTTACGCCGTTCGGCGGCAAGCTGAGCTGGCGCAGCGAAGTGCCGCGCCACAGAAAGATCACGCACGCCGTGCATGCCGAGGGCGGACTGATCTGCATGCAGATCCTGCACGCGGGCCGCTACGGCTACAGCCCGTTCAACGTCGCGCCGTCGGCACTCAAATCGCCGATCACGCCATTCGCGCCGCGCGCGCTTTCCAGCGGTGGTGTCGAGCGCCAGATCCATGCGTTCGTGCGCTGCGCGCGCCTCGCGCAGGATGCGGGTTACGACGGCGTCGAGGTGATGGGGTCGGAAGGTTACCTGATCAATCAGTTTCTCGCCGCGCGCACCAACAAGCGCGACGACGACTGGGGCGGCAGTTACGCAAAACGCATGCGTTTTCCGGTCGAGATCGTCACGCGCATGCGCGCCGCGGTCGGGCCGAACTTCATCATCATTTATCGCTTGTCGATGCTCGATCTGGTCGAAGGCGGATCGAGCTGGGATGAAGTCGTGTTGCTCGCCAAAGCGATCGAAGCGGCCGGCGCGACGATCATCAACACCGGCATCGGCTGGCACGAGGCACGTATCCCGACCATCGTCACGAGCGTGCCGCGCGCGGCATTCACCTGGGTCACGCATCGCCTGAAACGCGAAGTGAAACTGCCGCTGATCACCACCAATCGCATCAATATGCCGGACGTCGCCGAGCGTATTCTGGCGAATGGCGATGCCGACATGGTGTCGATGGCGCGACCGCTGCTGGCCGACCCGGATTGGGTCAACAAGGCGCGCAGCAATCGCGCCGACGAGATCAATACCTGCATCGCGTGCAACCAGGCCTGCCTCGATCATGTGTTCGAGAAAAAGGTGGCGTCGTGCCTCGTCAATCCGCGCGCCTGCCACGAAACCGAACTCAACTACACGACAACAACCACACCGCAACGCTTTGCCGTGGTCGGTGCGGGGCCGGCCGGGCTGGCCTGCGCAACAGTGCTGGCGGAGCGCGGCCATCAAGTCACCTTGTTCGATGCGGCGGATGAAATCGGCGGCCAGTTCAACATGGCCAAACGCATTCCGGGCAAGGAAGAATTCAGCGAAACCCTGCGCTATTTCGGCAGGCGCATCGAGCTCACCGGCGTCACGCTGAAACTCGGCACACGCGTCGTCGCGAGCGATCTTGGCCGCGATCGTTTCGATCAGGTGATCCTCGCCACCGGCGTCGCGCCGCGACATCCGCCGATCCCCGGCATCGAGCATGCGAAGGTGCTGAGTTATGTCGACGTGCTTGCATCGAAAGCCACGGTCGGATCGCGCGTGGCGATCATCGGGGCGGGCGGCATCGGCTTCGATGTCGCGGAATTTCTCGTGCAGGATTTGCCCGCGCCGAGCACGGATGTGGCGAGCTGGCTCAAGGAATGGGGCATCGATCAAACGTTGGTCGCGCGCGCGGGCGTTGAAGGTATCAAAGCGCAACCCGAAGCGCCGGCACGCACGGTCTGGCTGCTACAACGCACGCCGGGCGCACCGGGCAAACGCCTGAACAAGACCAGCGGCTGGGTGCATCGTTCGACGCTCAAGCACAAGCAAGTGCGCATGCTCGGCGGCGTCGAATATCAGCACATCGACGATGCCGGCCTGACCATCAGCATCGATGGCAAACCGCAATTGCTCGAAGTCGATAACGTGATCATTTGCGCGGGTCAGGAACCGCGTCGCGACCTGCTCGCAGAGTTGCAAGCGGCAGAACACACCGTGCACCTGATCGGCGGTGCCGATGTCGCCG
>JANXUW010000723.1 GCA_025351985.1 Pseudolysobacter sp. | reverse complement strand
CATCGCGGTGTGCTTCCTGCACGCCTACCGCAACCCCGCGCACGAACGCGCGGCGGGCGAGGCGATCCGGGCCATCCTGCCCGACGTCGCCGTCTCGTTGTCCTCCGACGTGGTCTCGGAGTTGTGGGAGTACCAGCGCCTCGCCACCACCAACCCGCCGCAGTCACCGGTAGCCTGGGCCAGTTTCGCCACCGGCGGCAATCCGGGTGCGCATGGCATCTTCGATTTCCTGCGTCGCGACGCGAGCAACTACACGCCGGATTTTTCGATCGCGATGACCACACCAGCCAGCCACGTATTGCGGGTGTTCGGCTGGGAGTTGCCGCTCGATGCGGCGAGCGTGCACAGCCGACGCGACGGCGAGGCGTTCTGGTCGAAAGCCGAACGTGCCGGTGATCGCGCCACGGTGCTGCGCGTACCCGTCACCTACCCGCCCGATGACATCACGCGCATGTTGTCTGGCATGGGCGTGCCCGACCTGCTCGGCTCGCAAGGCACGTATACGATCTACGCGACACGCCCGATTCCCGGCGCCGAAAACGGTGGCCGTGTCGAGCTTGTACAGATCGGCGACGACGGCGCGATCAATACCCAATTCAACGGCCCAGCGCATCCGCTCAAACCCGCGGCACCGGCGCTCAGCGTGCCGTTGCAACTTGCACCGGAAAACGGCGCCGCACGCTTGAGTCTGGACGGCCAAAAAATTTCACTGAAGGTCGGCGAATGGTCGCCGTGGATTCATCTGCATTTCGATTTCGCCGGTGTCGGCAGCGTCGCCGGCATGGTGCGCGTGTATCTGATCGAGAACTTTCCGCGTCCGCTGTTGTATGTCTCGCCGATCAATCTCGATCCCACGGACCCCGCCGCACCGATCACCGCACCGCCCGGTTACGCTGCCGAACTCGCGCACAACATCGGCGACTTCCACACCCTGGGCATGCCCGAAGAAACCTGGGCGCTGAATCAAGGCCACATGACCGAGCAAGGCTGGCTCGATATGGTGAAAACCACCTTGGCCGAAGGCGAAGCGATGCTCTACGACTCGCTCAAACGCCGCGACAGCGAACTCGTGGTCGAAGTATTCGTGCAGACCGATCGCGTCAGTCACATGTTCTGGCGAGGCATCGATCCGATGCATCCGTTGTATGCACAATCCAGCGCCCTCGCGCGCGGCGCGATTCCGTGGATTTATCACGAGGCCGACCGTGTGCTCGGCGAAGTGCAATCACGGCTGCAACCCGGCGACAAATTGCTGGTGTTGTCCGATCACGGTTTCGCTTCATTCCGCCGCGCCGTGCATTTGAATCGCTGGCTGGCGCAACAAGGTTATCTGGTGTTCAAGCCCGGCGCGGATGGCGCATCACCGCTGTTCGCCCAAGTCGACTGGAGCAAAACACGCGCCTACGCACTCGGCCTCAACGGTATTTTTCTGAACCTGCGCGGTCGTGAAGCGCAAGGCATCGTGGGCGCGGATTCCGTCGCAGCACTGAAAGCGGAGATCGCCGAAAAATTGCGTGACCTGCACGATGCTGATGAGCACGCGATCAACCAGGTATTCGACGCGAGCGCGATCTACAGCGGCCCACACATTGGCGACGCGCCGGATCTCATCGTCGGTTATGCGCCAGGCTATCGCGCTTCGTGGCAGACCACGCTCGGCGCCACGCCAGCGGCGCTGATCGAAGACAATCGCCAGCTTTGGAGCGGCGATCATTGCATCGATCCCGATGCGGTGCCGGGCGTATTGTTCACGTCGTTTGCGCTGGATGCGCCGGTCAGCGGCATCGCCGATCTCGGCGCGACGATCCTGCGCCAGTTGCCAGCACCGGCGAAATCGTCGCCATGAATCTCGGCCTGCTCGACCTGCCCGCGCCGCTACTGGATGCCTTCGATTCAGTGCTGGCCGCGTCGGGTTTGCCGGCACTCGCGCGCATGATTGTTTATGCGATCGCATCGGCGTGGCTCGGCATGGTTTTGTACCGGCGTTTTTCGGATCAGACCGCGCTCACCGAACTGCGCCAGAAAGTGCAAGCGAGCCAACGTGCGCTGGCATTGCATGGCGGGGATTTCACCGAGCTGCGCGGATTGATACACAACAATTTCCTGCTGTCGTTACGCCAGCTCGGCCTGAGTTTGCGTCCGGCCTTGCTGGCCAGTTTGCCGCTATTGTTTTTGATGCCGTGGCTGTCGAATCGTTTTGCGTTTGAACCACCACCGACCGGTGCATCGATCAACGTATGTGCCGAGCCGAGCAGTGCGACATCGGTACTTCACTGGCAACCATCGGATGCCGCGATAATCATCGACAGCGATTGTTGGCAAGTGAAATCGCCGCGCGCCGGAGCAAGCAGTGAACTCGTCGATAACACCGGGCGATCGTTACTCAGTATTTCCGATGCGTATGCCAGCGGGATCAAGCACAAACACATCTGGCTGAATTATCTGATTGGTAATCCGGCCGGTTATCTACCGGACGATGCGCCGCTGCAGGCGCTGCATATCGCGCTGCCACCGCGCGAGCTGATCCACATCGGTCCTGGCTGGATGCGCGGTTGGGAGTTCAGTTATTTCCTCATCGTATTCGCTGTTTCGATCTGGCTGAAACTACGCTGGCGGCTGAGCTGATCATCCGCACCGGATAACGACGAACTCCTCGTCGCGAAACCGCCACTGCACAAGCGCAACTCACTACGAAACGTGTACCAATGACGCCGCCAGTAATCGCGCCATCAGCGATTTCAACGCCAATGGCTTGAGCGGCTTGTACAGCAGATGGCAATCGTTGGCGGCCACCGCGCGGCGTACTTCTTCGCTGTGATCGGCGGTGATGATGATGCACGGCTGTTGCGCGCAGGTGAGGCGCTCACGCAGTTGCAGGCCGGTGATGCCGTCGTCGAGGTGGTAATCGAGCAGCAATAAATCCGGCCGCATATTTTGCGTCAACCGTTGCGCGTCATCGCAGTTGCGCGCGCTGAGCACGGCGCAACTCCATCCGCTGAGCAAGGCCTGCATCGCCTTGAGCACGGCGGGATCGTTGTCGACTACCAACACACGACAGCGCGCGGCGTGCGCCGGCTCGTCTGCGGCGATGACAGGCACGGCGATACGTGCGGCGACCGTGGCTGCGCGGATCGCGAACACCGTGCCATGACCGGGGCGCGAGCGCAGGCACAACGGATGATCGAGCAGGCGCGCGATGCGCTCGGCAATCGCGAGGCCGAGACCAAGTCCCTGCCCGCCCGGATCGAGTCGGCGGAACTCCTCGAAGATCAGGTCGCGATTAGCCTCGGCGATGCCCGGCCCGGTATCCCAGACTTCGATCGACAGACTATCGCCGATGCGGCGGCAGCCGAGCAGGATGCGTCCACGCTCGGTATAACGTACGGCGTTGGCGAGGAAATTCTGCAGGATACGGCGCAGCAGTTGCGGATCGCTGTTTATCCAGACGCCGCAACGCACGTAATGCAATTCGAGATTCTTCTCGCGTGCGAGCACGCGGAATTCCGCGGCCAGATGCGCGAGCCATTCATCGACGCAAAACAGCTGCCGCTTCGGCGCCATGCCGCCGGCGTCGAGCCGTGACATGTCGAGCAGGCCGGTCAGCAGGTCTTCGGCCGAGTTCAGCGCGCTATCGATGTTGTTCACCGCATCGCGATATTGCGCGTGCGTCAGTTGCTGCGCGAGCGCATGCGTGAACAGATGCGCGGCGTTGAGCGGCTGGGCGAGATCGTGGCTGATCGCGGCGAGGAAACGCGTCTTGGCCTGGTTCGCACGTTCGGCCTCGGCTTTCGCGGCGCTGAGTTCGACGGTGCGCGCGATGACACGTTGTTCGAGTGTTTCGGCGGCGTGCTTGAGCTCGGCTTCGGTGCGGCGGAACGCGGTGACGTCGGTGAACGTCGCGACAAAACCGCCGCCGGGCATCGGGTTGCCGCGAATCTCGACGACACGCGCATGCGGAAACGTACGCTCGGCGACATACGGCGTGCCGGCACGCATGTGGGCGATGCGCTTGTCGACCTCGCTATCCACATCCTGCGCCGCCACCAATCCTCGCGCCGCGTTGTGCCGCACGAGCTCGGCCACGGGCACGCCGACGCGCAACACGTCCGCCGGATATCCGAACAGCTCGGCGTACGGTTGATTCCATGCGACCACGTTCAAGTCGCGATCGACCACGCTGATGCCCTGGCTCATGTTTTCCAGCGCGGCTTCGAGTACACGCTGATTGAAACGCAGGTCGCGCGACGCCTCGCCGACGATCACCGCGACGGTTTCGAGCTCGGTGCTGCGCTCGCGCCGCGCCACGGTCAAGAGTAATCGCGCCGACGATGCGCCGATCACCGCGGCGAGCTCGTGTTCGACTTCGGCGATCAGGCTTTCCGGCGCGAGCGCGTGCGCATCGGTCGCGTGGAAAAGTAGTTGCACTCGCTGCTCGGCCAGAAATCGCGTCGCCAGCGCACGCAATTCGCCGAAGCCAACTCCGCCGAGTCTTGCACTCGCCGGCGGATGCGCAAAACGCGAGGCCGCGACCAGCAGCAACACCGCGACATTCGCGAACAGGCTGAGGATCACCGCGCGACTCAGGCGGCTCCATTCGCCGAGACCGGCCAGCTTGTCCGGCGCCAGCCACGCGATGCCGAGCGGCCCGTCGTGCAGCCACGCCAGATGCGGATTCAGCAGCAACGGTAACAACAGCGCGTAAACCCAGATCGCCGTACCCGCGATCAATCCTGCGCCGACCGCACGCGCGCCGAGTTGCGGCCGATAAATCGCCACGATCACCGCGGGTGCGATCGCCGAAAGTGCGGAGAAAGAAATCGCGCCGATGTCCGCCAGCGCATCGCTGGCGATCAACGCACGGCTATACGCCCAGGCCAGCAGCACAACGGCGAGGATCACCATGCGGCGCTGGATCAGCACCTCGCCGCGCAGATCGCTGCTGCTGCGGCCCCAGCCCGCGCGCACGCGCAACGGCGCGATCCAGTGGTTGCCGATCATCAGGCTCAAGGCGAGCGTGGCGACGATCACCATGCTGGTCGCCGCGCTCAGTCCGCCGAGAAATCCGAGCAACGCCAGGCCGCCCTGCCCTTGCGACAACGGCAATGCCAGCATATACAGATCGGATGACACGCCGGCACTGCCGAGCAGCGCATCGCCGGCACGCGCCAGCGGCAGGATCGGCAGCGCGATCAGCAGCATGTACAGCGGAAACATCCAGCGTGCGGTGCGTACGTGACGCGGATCGCGGCACTCGACCACACCGGCATGAAACTGGTGCGGCAAGATGAACATCGCGAGCGCGCCGAGCAGCACCAGCGCAGGGAATCCCGATGCGCCATCGGGCGGCGGCACGTGCACCGGCACGTCGGGCACGTGCAATCCGAACAGCACCATCGCACCGAGTGCGAGCATCGCGCCGAGCTTGAACAACGACTCGAACGCCATCGCCAGCACCAAACCACGATTGTGTTCGGTGACACTCGCGCGGCGCGTGCCGAACAACATCGCGAACAGCGCCATCAGCAATGCGACGTAGAGCGCGCTGTCCTGCCACGCCGGCGTGGCGAACGTACGCGAACTCACGAGCATGCCATAACTCATCGCAACGGCTTTGAGTTGCAGCGAAATGTACGGAACGATGCCGAGCACGGCGACCGCGGTGATGAGCGCGGCGAGCAGCGAATTGCGCCCGAGGCGCGTGGCAATCAGATCGGCCAGCGAGGTGCTGTTGTGCGTACGCGCGATTACGACCAGGCGTTCGAGCAGGCCAGAGGCGAACAGATACAACACGATCGAACCGACGAAAGTCGGCGGTAGCCACCAGCCCGAACGCGATGCCTGCGTGACCGTGCCGTAGAACGTCCACGAGGTGCAATGCACCGCCAGCGAGAGCGCATAGATCGCAGGCCAGAATCGCGTGAACGCCTGCGGTCGGCGGTCGCCGTACAAGGCGGCGCCGAACAACAGTCCGAGCCAGATCAGGCCCGCGCCGAGCACCAGCGCATCAGGCAACATGCGTGTGCTCCACGTCGATTTTTGTCGCGCCCGATTTTATTGCAGCGGAGCGCCGAGCGCCGCTGCCGCACGCGCGACGAGTTGCATCTGCGCGCCGCTGCGAGCGTCGTAGTCCGCGCCGGTATATCCCCACCAGTCCCAGCATGCCTTCGGATTCAATGGCGCGTAAGTCGCATGCGTTTGAGGATACAACACAACCACGTGATAGGCGTCGGCCCAGCGATTGTAGCCCGCGTCCTTGACGAAACTCTGGCCGACCGATTCGGCATTCTGCAGGCAGCCATGAAACGCGATATGCAACGAACAGCGCGCGCCGGTGGCGCAATCCTTCGGCACATACACGTAACCGGCATCGGCGAGGAAAGCATCCTTGCCCGCCACGCGATACGCCGTCTGATCGAAACTGCGCAGCTCGCCGCCAGCCGCGCCGACCGGCGGCGTCGGCTCGCCGTAGAGAGTGTGGAAAATCGCGCCGGCCGCATCGAAACCGCAACGGCCAAGATACGGCGATTCGCTCTTGTGGCAATCGCTGCCGGCGTTTTCGGTCGGCAAGGTGTGCGCGAAATCACGCGTGTCCTCGACGCTGGTGTTGACTGCGGCGTCAGGCAATATCTGGCGATAAAACTCGGCGCTTTGGCGGCTGACCGATTCGGCCACCGTCGCATCTTCGCGACCGTGCAATACATACACACGATCACCGGGAAGGCCAGCCAGCGGCGCGATCTCGCCGTGTTCCGCGCGTTGCCGCGCGGCGGCGAGCATCGGCGCGAGATCGGTCGCCACATCCGCTTTCGGATTCATGCAATGCGCGAGCGCGACATCGAGTTTGCCGTCGGCGCAATGATACGGACCGCCCGCGACCAGGGCCGCGCCGGCGATGTGATCGGAAAACGCGACATGCATTTGTGTCGCCATGTACGCGCCCGATGAGATACCGGATACCGTTGTGCGGGCCGGATCGAGATTGAGTTTTGGCAAAGGTGCTGCCTTCGATTTCGGCGTGCATGCCCCGAGCGCAACGCTCAGTGTGCAAAGGGCGATGACGCGAACAGGTGTTGCGTGAATCATTATCGACGTCCTTAAATAAAATCTTTATTTCGCGCAACCGTCGCCCGTCATTCCAGCGAAGGCTGGAATCCATGTTGATCTGAAATTAAAGTCAAAATGGATTCCAGTCTTCGCTGGAATGACGGGCAAAAACCTTCGCGGGAATTGGGGCGATAGTTACCTCAGAAGTTGTAGCGCACGGTCACATAATAATTTCGCGGCAAGCCGAAATACGCAGTCTGGATATTACCGACGCTGGAGAACTCCTGCGCATCGGTCTTGTACACCTTGTCGGTCAGGTTGCGCACGCCGGCCTGGATCTGCCAATGCTGGTCGGCCGAATCGTAGATGCCGTACAAGCCGAGCAGCGTGTAGGCCTTCTGGCTCAGCGCATCACGATTGTCGACACTGAGCCAGGTGGTGTCGCGATACGACACATCGCCACCAACGGTAAGGCCACCGCTGTCGCCGACACTGAAGGTGTGACTCGCAGCAATACGCGCGGTCACTTTCGGCGCGAACGGCACATGATCGTGCAGGTGCGCGAGCGCCGGAGTCAGCGCGGTGCGCGGGTCATCGAACTCGTCGTATTTGGCGTTCAGATAACCGATCTGCGTCGACAGACGATTGCCATCGCCAATCAAGGCCACGCCCTCGAATTCGATGCCGTCCATCGACAGCTTGGCGGCGTTCAGCACCGGAAACGCAAACGTCGGAATCGGCGCGCTCGGATTGGTGATCTCGGAAACGCGCGCCTGGAAATCGCGGTAGTCGCTGTGGAATACCGCGATGTTGCCGAGCAGCTTGCCGTCGTTCGAACTGGTCTTGAAACCGGCTTCGTAAGTCCAGACGTATTCGGGGTTGTAGGTGCTTTCTTCCGCTGCGGAATTGGCGCGGCCATTGAAGCCGCCGGACTTGAAGCCGCGATTCGCCGAGACATAACCCATGACGTGATCGGTGAATGCTTTCTGCAGGCTTACCGACGGTGTCCACGCATCAAAACTCTTGCTGGTGTTGAATGCGAACGTGCCGTTCAAGCTCGTCAGCGGCGCGGTCCAGAACGTGCTCGTAGTGCGATCGTAATCCTTACTGTCATCGGTGTAGCGCAGGCCGCCGGTCAAGGTCCACGTCGGCACGAACTCCCAGTTGGCCTGGGCGAAT
>JANXUW010000523.1 GCA_025351985.1 Pseudolysobacter sp. | reverse complement strand
TTCCCAAACTGCTGGCGAAGTTGGAAGAAGGCTTCGATGTCGTCTATGGCAAGCCCGAGGCGATGACGCATGGCTTGTGGCGAAACCTGGCGTCGAAAATCACCAAGGCCGTGTTGCAAAAAGCGATGGGGGCGGACACCGCCGCGAATATCAGCGCGTTTCGCATCTTCCGCACCGACGCCGGGCAGCATCGCGACAAACTCCTCTCCGCCAAATCGCCCGAGCAGATCGTCCGGCCCCATCATCATGCGCAAGGCATTGGCGGTGTCGTGCAATACCAGATCGCCGGCATCGTGGCCGAGTTTGTCATTGATCAACTTGAAGTGATCGAGATCGGCAAACAGGATCGATACCGGCACTCTGCGGCTGGCGGCTTTTTCCAGCAACGGCCGTGCAAGCTCGTAGAAACGGCGGCGCGTAAGCATGCCGGTCAATGTATCGGTATGCGCATCCTGCTTGAGCTGGATTTCCAGCATGAATTGCGCGCGGCGCGATTTTTCCGCACTGAATTGCAGGATCAAGGTAAACACCGTGGCGATGACAAGATACAGCAGGTAATTGATCCAGACGATACGGTCGACATCGCGCAAGAGCAGGCCGGACAACGGAATGATCAGGCACGACATTAGACACAGCAACAGATGCCAACGACGTGGCGAAAACGCGCCGACCAGAATCGGGAACATCGCGTACACCGGTAGCGACCAGATGATGCCGCCAACCGACAGCGAGGTGACCGCCGCCAGCGCGGAAATCGCGCAGACGATGAAGATCAACGTCAATTCGCGCAGGTAACCCGGTGCGTTTTTTTGTTGCGACAGTCCGGCAATGATCGCCATCGGGATCGCGCCGATCAGGCGCGTATACAAAGCGCGTTGGGCGACGTCGGGCTGGACGATGAAATCCCAGAAGCTGAAGGTCAGATAGACGATCGGCGTGAGCAAAAAAAACAATCGCGCGAGCGCCACAAGGCGCTGCGCTTGCTGATGGTAATACTGCTCGCGCAAGTTACGCGGCAAAGACATCCGGCTGATCACCCGGAGCCGGGCAATTAGCCGTCTGAACGAATTACTGGCCAACGGCATCACGGCTGAACATCCCATGTCATCGAAGCGTCACGGCCACGATTATAGATAGCGTCGATCTTCGTTCCGTGATCCGGTTGGTGTTTTTCTCATATGCCGGCTTGGCGGCCGCGTTATTCGTCGACTAGCGGTGAATTCCGGGTGAGGGTTTACATGTGTCATGCCGGGATCAGATGGGCGCGTCATAGCTCACGGAAAGCACCGCGTAACTCACCCGGCCCGCCGGGAGTTCAGCCTCGAATTCGTCGTCCACGCGTTTCTTCAGCGCGGCGCGAGCGATCGGTGAATCGAGACTGATCCAGCCGAGTTGCGCGTCGGTTTCATCCGGACCGACGATGCGATATCGATACAGGCGACCGTCGTCATCTTCCAGTTCGAACCATGCGCCAAAAAAAATTGCGGTCGGATCGTTCGGTCGTTGTTCGACGATTTTCAGAACGTCCAGGCGTTTGCTCAGGTAGCGCACGCGCCGGTCGATTTCGCCGAGCTGTTTTTTACGATAGATGTATTCGGCATTTTCTGAACGATCGCCTTCAGCCGCAGCGGCACTCAGCGCGGCGACGACTTCGGGACGCAGCTTGCGCCACAAATAGTCGAGCTCGGTTTTCAGCGTTTGAAAACCTTGCGGCGTGATGTACGCCGCGCTCGCTGCAACCGGTGGACGCCAGCGGCTCACCGGCTCAACGTTTGCCCAGCAGCGAGCCGAGCACGCCGCGCATGATTTGCCCGCCGGCATTGCGCGCGGCGGACTTGGCGAATGCTTCGAGCATGCCTTGGCGTCGACCCGTGCCGAGCAGCGCGTCGCGAATGCCATCGGTCCAGCTCGGGCCGGCATTTGCCTGAGGTGTTGACGTTGAGCCTGATGCGGGTTGCGGTTTTTGTTGTGTCTGCGATGCAGGCTGGGCGCGCTGGCTCAGGATTTCGAACGCGGACTCGCGATCAATTGGTGTGTCGTATTTGGTGCCGACCGGCGAGCGCGAACGGATCGTACTGCGTTCGGCATCGGTGATCGCACCGATGCGGCAACTCGGCGCCACGATCAACGCGCGTTCCACCGGCATCGGCACGCCGCCTTCCTGCAACGTCGATACGAGCGCTTCGCCGACACCGAGTTGGGTGATGACCGCAGCGACGTCGATTTTCGGATTCGGCGCGAATGTTTCGGCGGCGCTCCTGACGGCTTTCTGATCGCGCGGCGTGAATGCACGCAGCGCGTGCTGCACCCGATTGCCCATCTGGCCGAGAATCACCTGTGGCACGTCGTCGGGATTCTGCGAGCAGAAATACACGCCGACGCCTTTCGAACGGATCAGCCGCACGACCTGTTCGACGCGCTGCTGCAAAGCAGGCGAGGCGTCGTCGAACAACAGATGCGCCTCGTCGAAAAAGAACACCATTTTCGGGATATCCAGATCGCCCATCTCGGGCAATTTTTCGAACAGTTCCGACAGCATCCACAGCAGGAAGGTCGAATACAGTTTCGGTTTGAGGATGAGCTGGTCGGCGGCGAGAATATTGACGATGCCACGACCGCTCATGTCCTGACGCATGAAGTCGGCGAGATCGAGCGCGTGCTCGCCGAAAAACACATCCCCGCCGGCTTGTTCGAGCGACAACAACGCGCGCTGGATCGCACCGACCGATACCGCGCTGACCAGGCCGATGGTCTTGGAAATATCGGCGGCGTTGTCGACCACGAAGCTCAACAATGCGCGCAGATCTTTCAGGTCGAGCAGCAACCAGCCGTGATCGTCGGCGATCTTGAACACGATTTCGAGCACGCCGGATTGCACGTCGTTGAGTTCGAGCAGGCGCGCGAATAACGCCGGTCCCATTTCCGAAACCGTGGTGCGTACGGGGTGGCCGAGTTTGCCGTAGATATCCCAGAACACCACCGGGCTGGCAGCCGGCGTGTAATTGCTGATGCCGAGTGTAGCGAGGCGTGCCTTGAGCCTGTCGCCGACCACGCCGGCCTGGCTCAAGCCGGCCAGATCGCCTTTTACGTCGGCCAGAAAAACCGGCACGCCGAGGCGCGAAAATCCTTCGGCCATAACTGTGAGCGAGACCGATTTTCCGGTGCCTGTCGCGCCGGCGATCAGGCCATGCCGATTGGCGTAACGCGCTTGCAGAAAAATCTCCGAGGTGCCGGATAAGGGCAGGCTTTTACCGAGCAGAATATCGTTCACGCGATCTACCTCATGCGATACCGCGAAAGTGCGGTGCCAATGGCGATTGTAGCGGGTGTCGTGGTCGCATACGCGTTGCGCGCGGAGGTATCGAGCGACGCTGTACTCCGATGAGACTTCTTGCCGCCGTTTTCCGCAATAACGGAAAACCCAATCGGCAAGAGGTTGCAAATGTTTTCATTCCAGAATGTCCTGCGATTGTTTTTGCTGCTGCTCGGCGTTGCCGGAATGAATATCGGGCACGCCGCGCTGCCCGGCGATCTCGATCCGGGGTTTTCCGGCGACGGCGTGCTCAACGAGGATATCGGCTGCGCCTTGTCCGCCTCGACCTTGATGTCGGTGAAACTGTTGCGAGATGCACAAGGCAGTTTGTACACGATCGGTTTTTGTTCGACCGCCGCGGCCGGCAGTTCGCAAGGCAATACTGCGATCAAGATCATCAAACTCGATGCCAACGGCAATCGAGTCACCAGTTTCGGGCATGGCGGCATCGCCACGATCGACACTACCGATTTCGATACCGCCAACGCCGCGGCGCTGGATGGCAACGGCAACCTGATCATCGCCGGTAGCAGCATCCTGTTTGATCCGCAGCCGGTTGAATCGTTCGGCATCTGGAAAATGAGCTGCGACAGTGGTGCGCTGGTTGCCAGCTTCGGCAACAACGGCGCGAAAATCCTGCCGATGCACAACTACAGCCGCGCGTTTGCGGTGTTGCTGGACGGTGCCGGACAAATTTATGTCGGCGGACAAGCCGGCATACCCGATGCGGTTTTCGCGGTGGCAAAACTCGATGGCAACGGCAATCTGGTTTCGGCTTTTGGTATCGGCGGCATGGCCACATTCGGAACCGCGGCGAACAGTTTCAGCAATGTCGAAAGCATGGCGCTGGATGGCAGCGGACATTTGTTTCTCGCCGGCGAAACGCATTCGAATGAGACCGGCGGCAATTACGATTTCGCGGTCGTGAAAATCGATGCGGTCAGCGCCGGACCGAATATCGCATTCGGCAACAACGGACTCAGAACGTTCGACCTCGGCAATAACGATGACGATTTTCTCAATACCGCGGTGCTCGATGGCAGCGGCAATATCTATCTCGGTGGCGGCACCAGCACGCCGATCAGTGGCGATGAGTCGGTATTTGTCGCCGCCTTGGTGAAACTCGATGCGACCACCGGTACCTTCGTCGGCACGTTCGGCCACAACGGTATCAAGAGCAATTTCGGCGGCGACGGCGGCATGCTCGATGCGCTGGCGATCGATGCGGCCGGGCATTTGTATGGTGCCGGCACGCAACTCGACAATACCGCGGCCAGCAGCGATCTGCTGATCACCAAGTTCGATGGCAACGGCAATCCCGTTACCGATTTCGGCAGCGGCGGCAGCAAGGAATTTTCGATCACGGGTGCCGATGGCGCGACCGCGATGCTGCTCGACGATACCGGCCGCATGTACGTAGCCGGCGTCGCGGAAAGTGATAGTGGCGGTAGCGAAACGCCGCGCGTATTTCTCGCCGCACGTCTGTTCACCGTCGCCACTGCAGAGAGCGGCGGCACTCTGCATATCAGCCACACGACGTTGAGCTCATCGTTCAATCCTGCGCCCGCCGGCAGCAGCATCAGCTTCACCGCAACTGTCAGCGCGAGCGGCGCCGCACCTTCGGGCAAGGTGAATTTTTACGATGGCAATACGCTGATCTGCGCGAATGTAACGATCGCCAGTTCGCACGCGAGTTGCAGCACGTCAGGCTTGATCGGTCGCATCGCCGCACATGCGATCAGCGCGCGTTATGCCGGCGATGCGAGCAATCTGGTTTCGATCAGCGATGTGCTCGAACAGAGAGTTCTCGGCGACGAAGTATTCGTTGGCGGCTTTGAGTGAGCCGGCGGCTTTACGTGAGCCGGCGCCCGTGAGGAAGGCGATCGGTGCGTCGCATCGCTGATCACTGCGCTGTTGTTCGGCTTGCACCTGCCGCAGTTTCGCGTTTCCGCGCACGAAATACAGGTCGGCATGGCCGCCTCAACGCAAACCCTTGCAAAATAACGAGGCGCAAAGACCTGACGTACGCTGAACGGCGATGTCATGCCACGCTTGTCGGTTCGCGCAGGCATGTGTACCTTGCAAGCATGTACTTTGCGGC
>JANXUW010000720.1 GCA_025351985.1 Pseudolysobacter sp. | reverse complement strand
ACCGATGCGTTTGTCAGCATCGATTTTTCCGCCGCAGTGATGGCGCGGATCGATGAGGAATCGGTGGTCATCAGCATTCGTGCGAACGAGCATCGCTGGCTGCGCTGGGCGGCAGGTGGTGCGGTAGCGGCGTCAGTAGCAGTAGCCGCGCTGGTGGTTTCGCGCCCGGCAATCAGTCCGGAGTCGCCAGCAAGAAATATCGCCACTGCAGATGCAGTACGCGCGGCACCGGTATTGCAGGAACGTACGCCCGCATCGATGGAACAGAAAGTGCCGGCAATGGCCGCGAGCATGGTCGATTACAGCACGCCGACGGCTTCCGATCCGCGGCTGGATTCGTATCTGGTGCGTCACTACGAAGCGACCGGGCAGGGCATGCGCTCGGGCATGGTGCCTTATGTAATGCTGGTCGTGCCTCAACGCACCGCGCAATCCGCCGCGTTGCCGCGCACGCAGGAAACACCCGCCAACGCGCAATGATGCTTAGCGCGCTACGCTGCGGCTGCGGAATATTCTTGCTGGCGCTGGTCGCCACAAGCAGCCGCGCCGACGAAACTGCGGATCCGCAACAACTGCTGGCGCAGATGGCCAGCGCCATGCGTGACCTCGACTACGACGGTTCCTTTATCTACGAGCACGATGGCCGCGTCGATACGTTGCGCGTTTTTCACGCCGGTGGAGTCGAAGAACGCGAGCGTTTGATCAGTTTGAACGGTGCACGGCGCGAAGTGGTGCGCAACAGTCGCAGTATTACCAGCGTGCAGCCGAATCAGCTACCGACGGTATTCGCCGCCGAAAGCAATCGGCGCCTCGTGCCGCTGGTGCCGGATGCGCGGGCCGACGGCCTGCAGGAAAATTACACGTTGCGCCTGATCGGCGAAGATCGGATTGCCGGCTTCAGCGCGCAGGTGATCGACATACAGGCCAAGGATAAATATCGCTACAGCTATCGATTGTGGCTCGAAAAAAATTCGCATCTGTTGTTGCGCTCGATGTTGTTGGACGCGGATCAGCATTCGCTGCAGCAACTGATGTTTGTCGCGTTGAATATCGGACGCGTGAATGAAACCGACCTGGCGTTGAGTGAAGTCCCCGCCAAGACCATCGCTGCGCAGGCGCAGGAAGTGCTGCTCACTACGCCATCGGAATGGAAGCTCGGTGAACTGCCGGCGGGTTTCACGATGAGCGCGCGCCGCGGGCCAGCCGATGCGACCACCGTGGGCACGGAACATTGGTTGTTATCCGATGGCGTCGCCAGCGTCTCTGTCTATCTGGAGCCGGCGAACACCGCACCCGGCGTGTTGACCCAGGGCAAGATTTCGCGCGGAGTGCTCAACGTATTCGTGCGCAACCTCAATGGTTATCAGGTCACCGCGCTTGGCGAAGTGCCGTCGGCGACGGTCGAGAAAATTGCCGACGCGCTTACTCATCCCGAGCCAGCAGTTGCCCACTGAAACCGCTGCCTGAATGCAGGTTGTTTCAGCGTGATCGGTCACGGAACTTAAATGTAGCAACGTTATCCAATGGCGCGTCAGGTGCGAGCCATGATCAATCCTGTTTTATCAATCAACAATCGAGGAGAGAGGCATGAAATTGTTGGTCTCTGTAATGCTGTCCGGCGTGCTGCTGGGCGGCGCAGGAATAGCTCGTGCGGATTTGCCGGATTTCACCCAACTGGTGGAAAAGAACGCGCCAGCGGTGGTCAACGTGCAGGCAACGCATAGCGGAAAAATCGATAGTGAGGCGGCCGAAGGTGGCGACGATCAGGATATGCCGGATGTCCTGCGCCGTTTCTTTGGGCCGCAAGGCCCACAAGGTCCGCAAGGGCAAGGTCGTCCGCGTGGTGGCCCCGGCGAAGGCACTTCGATCGGTTCGGGTTTCATCATTTCGGCTGACGGTTATGTGCTGACCAACAATCACGTCGTCGAAGGTGCAGATCAGGTCACGGTGCGCTTGTCGGATCGACGCGAACTCGATGCAAAAGTCGTCGGCACGGATCCGCAGACCGATATCGCCCTGCTCAAGGTCGAGGCCAGTAGTTTGCCGGTGGTCGCGATTGGCGACTCGACCAAGCTCAAGCAGGGGCAGTGGGTGGTTGCGATCGGCTCGCCGTTCAATTTTGATCACACCGTGACCCACGGCATCATCAGCTCCGTTCAGCGCAAGTTTGGCGGTGCCGATCAGCAGTATGTCGGTTTCATCCAGACCGACGTGCCGATCAATCGCGGTAACTCCGGCGGTCCGCTGTTCAATCTCAGCGGTGAGGTGATTGGCATCAACTCGCAGATTCTGAGTAACACCGGCGGTTACATGGGCGTGTCGTTCTCGATACCGATCGATGTAGCGATGAACGATGTCGAGCAGATCAAGAGCAAAGGTCACGTTTCGCGCGGCATGATCGGTGTGCAGATTCAGGACATCAATCGGGAAATGGCGCAAAGCCTCGGCCTGCCGCGCCCGGGTGGGGCGCTCGTCAACAAGATCACGCCTGCCAGTGCCGCGGAAAAAGCCGGCATCCATGTCGGTGACGTGATTCTGTCGTTCAACGGCAAGGATCTGGATCATTCGTCCGACTTGCCACCGCTGGTCGGCATGAGCAAGCCGGGCAGCCAGGTCGAGGTCAAACTGTTTCGTGATGGCAAGACGCTCAGCGTTCCAGTGACCGTGGGCGAGC
>JANXUW010000498.1 GCA_025351985.1 Pseudolysobacter sp. | reverse complement strand
AGCTGGCAGTGGTTCAAATCCTGCGTCAGCCACGGCGGCAACGCGATCTGGAGCAACCTCGGCCTGATCCGTCAGGTCAAGTTGCCGTGCCTGTTGTTTCCGAGCGTGCAGATTCTCGCCGACACGGTGAAGTTCCTGTTCATTCTCGCGCTGCTGATGGTGATCTTGTGGGCCAGCGGCTACAAGCCGAACATCACCTATGTCGCCTTGCTGCCGGTACTGCTGGTCGAACTGATATTTGCCGCAGGCGCGACGTATCTGGTCGCCGCCGTCACGCCGCTGTTGCCCGACTTGCGCTTCGTGATCGAGCAATTCCTGCAGGTGGTGATGTTCATTTCCGGTGTGGTGTTTGCGCTCGACAGCGTGCCGCCGTCGTTGCGCGTATGGTTCGCGCTGAATCCGGTCGTGGTGCTGGTGGATTCGGCGCGCGGCATCCTCATGCACGCGCGCTGGCCGGACTGGTGGGCGTTGGCGCAGGTGGCCGGCATCTCGTTGCTGATGTGCGCACTCGGCATTTATCTGGTCGCGCGGTTCACGCCGCGCTACGTCAAGCTGGCGATCTGACATGACGAGTACACACGTTCATGGCGCAACCGACGCGCCGTCCGAGGCGGGCGAACTGATCGTCTCGATGCGCAATGTCGGCGTCGCATTCAGCGCCAAACGCCGCCTCGGCGAGAGTCGTTTCTGGGCGCTCGAAGACGTGAGTCTTGAACTGCGACGTGGCGAGCGCCTCGGCATCATTGGTCGCAACGGTGCGGGAAAAAGTACCTTGTTGCGCGTGATCGCGGGCATCGTCGGACCGGATCGCGGCAGTGTGGAGCGCTCGCCGATCTCGTGCCAGTTGCTGTCGTTGATGGTCGGTTTTTCGCCGCACCTGAGCGGCCGCGACAATGCGATCCTGAGCGGCATGATGCTCGGCATGCGTCATCGCGACATCAAGCAACGCCTGCCCGCGATCCACGAATTTTCCGAGCTCGGCGAATTTTTCGAGCAACCGATTTCGAGCTATTCGACCGGCATGTTGTTGCGTCTGGGTTTTTCGGTCGCGATGCAGGTCGAGCCCGATGTGCTGCTGATCGATGAAGTGCTGTCGGTCGGCGATGCCGAGTTCCAGGAAAAATCCGGCGCCGCGCTGCGCGAGCGCATGCGCAACGGCTGCACCGTGGTATTCGTCTCGCACGAGGATTCACAAGTGCGGCAACTCTGCGATCGCGCGCTGTGGGTCGAGCACGGCAAAAGCCTCATGCAGGGCCCGGTCGAAGAGGTGCTGGCCGCGTATCACGCCGTGCTGCACGCGGCATCCGCGACAAAATGAAAACGCGATTTGTCGGGATCGGAGCGTTTCGCGATCGAACGAGCGAGTGCCGTACATGTCGCCCGTGATGTTGGATTCGATCGCGTGGAACGGTCGGCGTCTCGCGATCGAAATCGGCGACCACGCGGACGATCTGCGGCTGATGTTGTGGCTCGATGGATTGTACTTTTCCGAGCGAATCGTGCTGGCGCAGCAACGACACGTGTATTTCGATTTTCCGTTTGCGCCGCATGGCAGCGGCGAGTTTGGCGTCTCGTTGCGGCTCGAACCGCAAGGCATTGAGCTGCTGTCAACGCCGTTGCACGTGCGTTTCGGCGAGGCCGCAAGCAAAGCGATAGCGGGATCGATCGCGGATGAAACATCCGTCGCCATAGCTGCGCTGGAAGACCTCGCGCCGCTGCTCGACGTCGCGATTTTTTCGCCGTTGCAGCAGCCCGATGTATTGCGTGTGCCGGTCACGATTATCGTGCCGATCTACAACGCCAGCGAACTCGTGCAACGCTGTATCGAAGCCTTGATCGAACATACCCAAGGACCGGTGCGATTGCTGCTGATCGACGATGCCAGCACCGATAGCGCGATCGCGCCGCTGCTTGCGCGTTACCAGAATTCTCCCGGTATCACGCTGCTGCGCAATGCGCAGAATCTCGGCTACACACGCACTATTGCGCTCGGCCTGAGCCATGCGCCGCAAGGCGATATCGTGGTGCTCAACGCCGATACCGAAGTGGGCCCGAACTGGCTGCTCGGCCTGCGCCGCGCCGCGTATGCGCGCGCCGATATCGGCACCGCGACCGCGGTATCGGATAATGCCGGCGCGTTTTCGGTGCCGGAACTGGAACGGCACAATCCATTGCCGGCGGCGTGGTCGTTGATCCAGACCCAGCGCGCGTTGTGGCAACAGGCCGGCCTGGTGACGCCGGCGCTGCCGACCGGCAACGGCTTTTGCATGTATGTAAAACGCGCGATGCTCGATCAGGTCGGCGGCCCCGACGTGGCTGCATTCCCGCAAGGTTACGGCGAGGAAAACGATTGGTGCCAGCGCGCCGAGCACGTCGGATTTGCGCATGTGATCGCCGGCAACGTGCTGGTGCGTCACGCGCGCAGCGCGAGCTTCGGCGAGGCCCGACGCGAATCGCTCGGCCGCGCTGGCATGGCGGTGTTGCGCGAGCGTTATCCGCATTACGAAGCCGCGGTCGGCGCGACGTTATTTTCTTACGAGCGACGTGTGCTGGACTGGCGCGTGCGACATATTTATCGTTCGGCATCGATTTCCGCGCCACCGCCGCGACCGCGTGTTTTGCGGATTTGCGCGACGCAGAGTGACGTCGTTGGCGATGATGCAGTTATGTCAGAGGCACTCGCGCGCGAGTTTGATCTCTGGCAGCTGGTGTGCAACCAGGACACGTTTTTGCTGATGCAATATTCCGCGACCGGCTGGCACGAAATCGAGCGCGCAACGATCGCGCTGTGCCTTGAGTTTGCGCCGTCCACCTGGCTGCGCCATGACGAAATCTTCGCGCGCTGGATGCAGCATTATGCGATCGAACTCGTGCACCTGATCGACCTGCGCGGACACAGCGGACACTTGATCGCAACGAGCGCGTCGCTGGCGGTGCCGTTGCTCGATACGCGCAATACGCCCGCCCTTGCTCTGGATGCCGCAAGCATCGCGCGGCACTACAACACAACGCTGAAATCACGCTGTTGTTTTGTGTCGGCCTCAACGCAAAGCTAAGCCGCGTCAGCGTTTGCGGAACGCCAGCATGTGCTGGCCGCGCGGATGTTTCCAATCGTCGATCACCTCAAGCTGCAGGCCGGCGCAGGCGGCAAGATAACGATACGCGGACTCGTGCTGATGAAACGGATCGCGATCAAGATGACTGACCACATCGCCCGGCGAATGCGTGATCGGTGCCACGGACGCGCTGTCGGCGGCGGGAAAATACGTCGCATAAAACACACCGTCGTCGGCCAGCACCTGCGCCACCGCGCACAAACATCGCTGGATCTGGTCGAGATGCAGATGGGTGAAAACCGACACCGCGAGCAGCATGTCGAAATGCTGGTCGAAACGTGTCAGCGCAAATTCGGCATCACACAAAAGATGCACATTGCGTGTCGCGAGACCGGCGCGCTCCAGTTCGATGCGGCCGCCTTCGAGCAGCGATGCATTGATGTCCATGCCGTAATAATTGCCGACATCGAGATAACGCACGAAGTGCAGCCCGCCGCGCAACGCACCGCAGCCGAGATCGAGCAGGCGATGTCGTGGCAATAATCCGCGTTCGCGCAGGAATTCGAATTGCAGCCGACCGACATCGTCCCACAGGCCACCGATCACATCGCGATGCGCGCCGCTGGCCAGTTCTTCTGCACTGAGCTGGCGCCAATAAATATTGGTGCCGCGCATCGCCTCGGCGCTCGCAGAAATTGGTTCGTCGGCAGACTGTGGCTTCACGCTATCGCACTCGGTTGCATCGCGAGGAAAAACCGCCACACTGTGGCGATGAATAGTTGGTTCTGGCGCACTTCGATTAGCCCGCGTGCACGTCTGCTGGTGATGGTAGCGCTTGCTCTGCTGCTTTTACAGCAAGCGATGCTGTGGTGGATTTATTACCACGCTGGCGCAAAACAACTGGTCGGCGACGAGCTGCAATATCTTGCCGCGGCGCGCGCCGTACTTGCCGGTGGGCCGTGGCATCCGAGCCATATCTGGCCGCCCGGACAATCGTTGCTGATCGCGGCCATGCAGTTTGTGTTCGGCAGCGCCATCATGCCGACGCAACTGTTGCAGACCTTATTGTTCCTGGGCTGCGGCGGTTTGCTCTGGCGACTTTGGCGACGCCTCGGCGGCAGCCGTCTCGCGGCCGCATTCGCTGCCGGACTGTTCGTGCTGAATCCCGGCGATGCCGCGTATGCGCATTATCTGTGGCCCGAAATTCCGCACCTGTTCTGCCTGCTGCTGACGCTGAATCTGTTGTTGCGCGATCCGCAAAAAAACGAAGTTGTGCGTCCGCATCTCGCTTGGCTCGCGGGTCTGTCGCTGGGCCTCGCGCTGATTTTCAAAAGCTTGCTGGCGGCATTCTGGCCGTTGCTGCTGATCTGTTTTGTCGAGAGCTGGAGACCGTTGCGGTTGCAATGGAAATCCGCCGCGGCATTTCTGCTTGGCCTATTCCTGATCACGGCGCCGGCGTTGATCGCCGGGCATCGCAACACCGGACACTGGTCGATCGCCGATAGTTCTGTGTTCAATCTGGTCGCGGGACTGAGCGATCGCGCGCGCAACGATTATGTCGACGAGCCGGTGGGCAATTTGTTCGGTGAATATCTCAACAGCGGCACGACGGCGGATCAGCGCAATGCATGGGCGTATCGCCAATTGCAGCAACGCCTGCAAGATACGTCGCCGTTGGAATTGATAGAGCAGCAATTCGCGCGCCAGTATTTTCGCCTGTTCGAGGGCAAGACGCTGCTGCTCACGCAATTGCCCGGGCCGGCTTGCGCGGGTTACATGGGCGCGTATCACGACACGCCTGCCGGTGCGATTTTCGTGTTGCGCTGGTCATCGCATTTGTTGCATGCGCTGATTCTGTTCGGCTTCGCTTTCGGTCTTTGCCTGTGGCGCGAATGGCGGTATATGTGGCTATGGTTGCTGCTGGCGAGTGTCGGTTATCAGCTGGCGTTGTATTCCGGTCTGCACGTAAAAGCACGTTATCTGCTGCCGATGATTCCGGTATTCTGCTGTTTCGCCGGTGAAAGCTATGCGCGAATTTTTCAACGAGACGCGCGACTCGTCATCACGCCGATACGACTGCTCGCCGCGAGTCTGCTGGCCGTGACGCTGTTGTTTCTCGCATTCGCCGGGCCGTGGATCGACGGCTATTGCCGTGGCTGAGTCAAAGATGCCACGCCGGCTTTTCGGGTGAGGCATAAACTTTATCGAGAAGTCCCCACCCTGCCGTCATCCCAGCGCAGGCTGGGATCCAGTTTCAAGACCCCAAATCAAGAACTGGATCCCAGCCTGCGCTGGGATGACGGCATCATGGGGACTTCTCGATAAAGTTTATGCCTCACCCGAAAAGCCGGCGTGGCATCTTTGACTCAGCCACGGCAATAGCC
>JANXUW010000481.1 GCA_025351985.1 Pseudolysobacter sp. | reverse complement strand
GATTCCTTGAGTTCGACGAACAGCCCGAACGAGGTTACGCCCGCGACCATGCCATCGAATTCGCTGCCGACGTGTTTTTCCATCCACGCGCATTTGTAGCGTTCATCGACTTCGCGTTCGGCTTCTTCGGCGCGACGTTCGTTGGTCGAACAATGTTTCGCCATCTGGCCCATTTCGGCCGGCGTGTAGGTGTATTTCTCGGGCTTGCCCTTCGAGATTGCGTAACGCAGCGCGCGATGCACGAGCAGATCGGGATAACGACGAATCGGCGAGGTGAAATGCGCATACGCCTGCAAAGCGAGACCGAAGTGGCCTTTGTTTTCAGGCGTATAAACGGCCAAACTCTGCGAGCGCAAAAGTACCGACTGGATCAGGCTGGCATCGGGCCGCAGGCGGATTTTTTTCAGCAGCGCGGAGAAATCCGCCGGCTTGACCTTGTCGTGCGGCGGCATGCGCAACTGGAACTCGCGCAGGAATTCGAGCAGGTCTTCGTACTTCGATGCGGGCGGCGTGTCGTGCACACGATACAGCGCCGGAATTTTCATCGCTTCGAGATATTTCGCGGCTTGGACGTTCGCTGCGATCATGCATTCCTCGATGAGCTTGTGCGCATCGTTGCGTGGCTCGCCGCCGAGCGATACGACTTCGCCGGTCGGGGCGAGACGGAACTTCACCTCGTGACTTTCGAAATCGATCGCGCCACGTTTCGCGCGCGCCTTCGACAGCAACTTGTAGAGCTGGTGCAGATGGTCGAGCTGCGGCTGCACATCGCGAACTCGCTCGCGCGTTTGCGGATCTTTTTCGCCGACCGATTTCCACACTTGCGTGTAAGTGAGGCGTGCATGCGAGCGTATCACCGCTTCATAAAATTTGGCGCGGATCACCTCGCCGTCGTGATTCACCTGCATCTCGCAGACCATGCACAAGCGATTCACTTTCGGGTTCAACGAGCAGATGCCGTTGGACAAAGTCTCGGGCAACATCGGCACGACGAAGCCCGGGAAATACACCGAGGTCGAACGCTTGAACGCCTCGGTATCGAGCGCGGTGCCGGGACGCACGTAATGCGACACATCGGCGATCGCGACGATCAGGCGGAAACCTTCCGCATTCGGTTCGGCGAATACGGCGTCATCGAAATCGCGCGCGTCTTCGCCGTCGATCGTGACCAAAGGCGTGTCGCGCAGATCGATACGACCGGCGATTTCCGCCTCGCTCACTTGCGGCTCGACATCGGCCGCTTCGGCCAGCGTTTCCGCCGGCCATTCGTTCGGAATATTGTGGCTCGCGATCGCCATCTGCACGACCAGCGACGGCGTGAGACGCTGGCCGAGCACGCTGAGAATTCGACCGACCGGGCCACGATGCGGGCCCGGCGGCTGGGTGATTTCCGCGACCACGATCTGCCCCGCCTGCGCGCCTTCGCTGGCGCCGACAGGGATCAGAATATCCTGATGCACACGCTTGTCATCGGGCACCACGAGCATGGTGCCGTCTTCCACGGCGATGCGGCCAACCAGACGCGGCGAACGGCGATCCAGCACTTCCACGATCGCGCCCTGGCGACGACCGCGTCGATCAACGCCGACCACACTCGCGAGCACACGATCGCCATGCAACACCTGGCGCATCTGCGCGGGCGAAAGATAAAGATCCTCGCCGCCCGCGTCGGGGCGCATGAAACCGTAACCTTCGGCGTTCGCGATGACGATGCCCGGTAACAGATCGAGACGCTCGGCCACGCCATAACCGCCGCGACGATTCTGCAGCAACTGACCATCACGCAACATCGCCGCAAGGCGTTTGCTCAGCGCATCGAAATCCTGCTCGCTGCTCAGGCTCAACGCCGCGGCAATCGCCTCGGCATTCATCAACTGACCGTGCTCGACGAGCATCGCAAGTATCACTTCGCGGCTCGGAATCGGATTGGCGTAACGCCCGGCTTCGCGCTCGGCGTGCGGATCGCTGATGTGTGCGGGCGCGGGCGTGGATTCGACGAAACGTTTTTTCGATGCACGCGGTTTGCCCGATGCGTGGGCGTTGGCGGGCGCTGCATCGCGCGCGCGCGGCGGCTTGATTTTTACCGTCGCGCGGCGCTCGCCAGCGGGCGCCGCACCGGTCGGTGCGTTATTCAACACATCGAGCAGGCTGGCGGGTTTTGCGCCGCGGCGCTTGGGTTTTGGGGCGGGTGGGCGTTTGGACAAAAGTGGATTCCTTGGGTGGAAGGCGGCAGGCCGATGCCAGCGATAGGCGGCGGCATCACTGCGGCGCGAGCGACGTCAGACAACGTCCTTGATTGACAATATCGAATTGTAGCAACGAAAAGCTGAACTCGATGCGAAATTCTCGCCGAAGCGTTGACATCGCCCGGTCGCGCAGGCAATATTCGCGTCCCCTGCGCGGCGTGAAAACACGTGCAGGCCACCTGCCCAGGTGGCGGAATTGGTAGACGCACTAGCTTCAGGTGCTAGCGGGGCAACTCGTGGAGGTTCGAGTCCTCTCCTGGGCACCATCTTCAAGTTTTACACCGTCCTATGTGATCCAAGCAAACCCTTGAAACCTCGCAGCGATGCGGGGTTTTTTGTTGTCTGTCGTCCAAAAAATACGCATCAGTTCATTCCTATTCCCGAGCATCGCGAGGAGTGACGATTTGAAGTGTGTAGCAACTATTTTGTCCGCTACTATGCGTCTTTGAATCAGGGGTGCTCAGCACATGCGTGGCCAGTTGTTCACCAGCGATTTCTTGAAAGAGGGGATTTTAGAAACTCCTGGATGGCGATTAGCGGAACCGGCGTTTGTAGTTTTCCGCACGGCTGTATTGCGCATTTTCGCGGGCTTGCAACCAGACACCGCATTGAACGAAGCGCAGACCGAAGACGAAGTAATCCTACCGGTGCTCGCCGCTCTCGGCTGGAACGACTCATTGCGTCAAGCCAACGCCAGTCGCAAGGGACGTCAGGACGTTCCCGATTTTCTGCTCTTCGCTTCCGCCCAAGCCAAGCAGTCAGCGTTGGCAGACAAGCAGCCTGATCGACGTTACCGCTATGGCAAATTGATCGTTGAAGCGAAACGCTGGCGGCGTCCGCTTGATCGCGGAGACGGCGGCGATCCATCTGATGCCGGCACTCCTTCCAGTCAGATGCTGCGCTATCTCAGCAGAGCCGAAATTGCCTCTGATCGCGCGGTGCAGTGGGGCGTACTGAGCAACGGTGCGCTATGGCGCCTGTATTGGCAATCGGCTCGCTCGCGCTCGGAAGAATTTCTGGAATTCGATCTAACTGCACTCGCAAGCGTCGCCGCAATCAATGCCGACCTATTCGCGCCTACTAATGCCGATCAAGTGCATTATCTGCGAGCGTTTTTTCTGCTGTTTCGCCGCGAAGCGTTCCTGCCACAGCCAGACGATCCAGATGGGCGTAGCTTTCACGCACTCGCGCTCGAAGAAGGCAGGCTTTGGGAAACGAAAGTCTCGCAAGATCTCGGTCAACGTGTTTTCGACGAATTATTTCCGCGTCTCGCCCAGGCAATCGTACGTAATGATCGAACAACATCGCGACCGCATTCGCGTGAATATCTCGAAGACGTGCATCGTGCTGCACTAATCTTGCTGTATCGCCTGCTGTTTGTGCTCTATGCCGAAGATCGCGCACTGTTACCAGTCCACGATAAACGCTATGACGACTATTCGCTGCGCTCGCTACGCGATGACATCGCGCGACGCATTGACCAAACTGACACGTTTAGCACGAGTGCCACACGCGCCTGGCAGCACTTGCGCAGTTTGTTCCGTGCAATCGACCACGGCGACGACTCGATGGGCCTCCCCCCTTACAACGGCGGCCTCTTTCGCGAAGCGCCGAGTGATCTGCTTTCTCGTATAGAGCTACCTGACGCCGAACTCGCACCATTGATTGATGGTCTGTCGCGTCGCCCAGATTTGTCGGGGCGCGGCTACATCAATTACCGCGACCTTGCTGTGCAGCACCTCGGTTCGATTTACGAACGGCTGCTCGAACAACGCCTTGTCGAAACCAGTGCTGGCGAATTGGTGGTGCAGCCGTCTGTGTTCGCGCGAAAGAGTAGCGGTAGTTATTACACTCACGACGACCTCGTGAAACTGATACTTCGCGAGACGCTAAATCCTCTGGTTGCCGAACGCATCGCCGCATTTGATGAGCGCATTACGGCAATCAGCAAACGCGGCGCGCAACTCACGCCTGAGCAGGCACGCTTTCAACTCAACGAATATGATCCGGCGCAAGCGATACTCGGCTTGCGGATCTGCGATCCGGCGATGGGTAGCGGACATTTTCTGGTTAGCTTGATCGACGATCTCACCGATCGTGTGCTCGAACAACTCGCCGATGCCAGCGCCAAGGCCGCGGCTGTCGGCATCGACTACTACCACTCGCCGATCGTGCGCGACATCACTAATCTGCGCGGCCGCATCCTGGATCAGGCGCAACGCGGCGGCTGGGCTATTGATCCCACACTACTCGATGATCGTCACTTAGTAAGGCGCATGATTCTGAAACGCGTCGTACACGGAGTCGACAAAAATCCGATGGCCGTAGAGCTTGCCAAGCTCGCACTTTGGTTGCACACGTTCACTGTCGGCGCACCTCTATCGTTTCTCGATCATCACCTGCGTTGTGGTGATTCGCTGTATGGCGAACGCATTGGCAGCGTACGTGAAGCATTGGGCAGCTCACGTGAATATGGCCGCGGTGCTGCGCGAGTACGCTTCGGCGCAATGTTGCATGAAGGCAGCCTCACGCAGATCACCAGCGCGGCACAGGCACTCACCGAAATCAGTGCGTTGACCGATATCGATCTTACCGAGGTAGAACGCTCTCGCAGCTTGATGGACGAGGTGCGTGCCAATCTTGCGCCGCTTCGACGGCTACTCGATTTCTGGCATGCCTTGCGCTGGATCGCACCGTTAGATACGCCTCCGGCCAAACGTGGCGATAAACATGCTGTGGCTGCTGATCTTTTCTCCGGCCGCTATGGCACCGATCTATTGGCATTGCTTGCGCCAGAACGTCGCATCTGGAACGATCCTGATACCGATGAGCGGGTGAATGCATTACTTGATGAATGTCGCGCGCTGGCAGCACGCGAACGTTTTCTACATTGGGAGCTGGATTTCCCCGGTGTGTGGAATAACGTCGGAAGTATCGAGCCAAGCGGAGGCTTCGATGCAGTGATCGGTAATCCGCCATGGGATCGCATCAAGCTGCAGGAAGTGGAATGGTTTGCCGAGCGTCGTCCCGATATTGCTCGACAAGTGCGTGCATCTGATCGTAAAAAACTAATCGATACACTGCGCACAAATGCTGATCCGCTAGCCGACGATTATGCACTGGCTGCCCGGCGCGCCGAGGACAGTACCCGCATCGCACGCGATGGCGGCGACTATCCGTTACTTTCATCCGGCGATATCAATTTGTATTCACTGTTCGTTGAACGCTCAGCACATTTGGTCAAGGCTGATGGCGTCGTCGGTTTACTAACACCATCCGGTATCGCCGCCGACAAAGGCGCCGCACGGTTCTTCCGCTCGATCGCTACTACTGGGCGCTTGGCAGTTTTTTTCGATTTCGAAAATCGAAAGAAATTATTTCCAGATGTGGATAGTCGATTTAAGTTTTGCGCACTAATTTTCGCAGGCACGCGCCGACACTTCACAGCAGCACGCTGCGCATTTTATTTGCATGCCGTCGCAGAACTGGCACCTCCAAACTTTCCCGTCGGTGCGGATGAAACTGCGCGTCTGCGTGCCACGCGTGTGATCGAGTTGGATTCGGCAGATTTCTCGGCGGTCAATCCGAACACCGGTACTGCGCCGATCTTTCGCAACGCGCTGGATGCGCAACTCACGACACGAATCTATCGTGAAAATCCCGTGCTGGTAAGGCATGAATTCGCGCTTGAACCAGATCCGATAACGCGCGAGATGACCGTCAATCCGGACAAGATCGCCAGCTTGCAACGTTTATATCCTGTTCGATATTCGCGCATGTTCGACATGACCAACGACTCCGGCCTGTTCAAACGCCGCGATGAACTCGAAGCCGCAGGTTTTTATCCCATCGCTGGCGGGCGATGGAAAAAAGGTGCGGCAGAAATGCTGCCGTTGTACGTTGGCAGGATGATTCAGCACTACGATCATCGTGCCGCCAACGTCACCGTAAACGAAGACAATCTGCACAACGCCGCATTGAGTTCGCTTGTCACGAATGAGCAGAAACGCGACTCCGCTTTTTGCTCAACACCGCAATATTGGGTACCTGCAGATGCGGAACAGCTCATCGACTATTCCGGGTGGGCGATTGGATTTCGTGACATTGCACGATCAACGGATGTGCGCACTTTTATTGCATCAATTATTCCGCAGGCCGCAGCGGGAAATACGCTGCCTATGGTTCTGTCCGAAGCCAGCACGACAATACCCTACTCAAGCTGGGCGTACCGATTTATTGCCAACATCAACTCGCTGGCTCTCGATTATTTCGCACGGCAGAAGATTCAGACAACTCATATGAACTGGTACATCGCCGAGCAACTGCCGTTTATTGCACCGGCTGTGTATATGCGAGTGCTAGGCGAGACCACTGTCGGCGATTTTGTTCGCACAGAGGTGCTGCATCTTTCCTACACCGCGAATGATCTTGCAGCATTCGCCCATGATCTTGGTTACGACGGAACACCATTTACCTGGGACGCGGAAGATCGTCGCCACCGTATCGCTCGACTCGATGCGCTGTATTTCATTTTGTACGGCCTCTCACGCGACGAGGCAACGTATGTGCTGGATACTTTTCCAATTGTGCGCCAACAAGATGAGGCCACGTTTGGTCGCTACCGCACGCGCGAGCTCGTACTTGGCTACATGAACGCGCTCGCAGCGGGAGATACCCAAACGGTGCTTTCGTTATAGAGACCTTGATTTCGGAAGCTGCCATTTCAACGACGCCACAAGCAAGTGCATTTGAATTTGAATTTGCACCTGACAGCGGTACGCACCGAGATTCACGAATCTGCAGAGAGCAGACACTTGCCTATGCCATCTCCACGATATCGACCGGCGCATTGCGTGCGGTAACCACTGCACCAATGGAAGCGCCAATGACCGCGGCGATCGCCAGCCATTGGAACGTATCCAGGTGCTCATCGAGGAACATCAGGCCGAGCAAGGCGCCCATGGCCGGTTCGATACTTACGAGGATGCCGACGGTGCGCGCTGGCAATCGCGTGAGCGCGTGCATCTCGAGCGAATACGGCAGCGCCGAACTCAGCACGGCCACACCCACTG
>JANXUW010000467.1 GCA_025351985.1 Pseudolysobacter sp. | reverse complement strand
GCCGGTCGGCGCCTCGACGTGCGCATCCGGCAACCACGTGTGCACCGGCCACATCGGCACCTTGACCGCGAACGCGATCAGGAACGCGAAAAACAGCCAGGTCTGCTCGCGCTCGCTGAGAGCGAGTTGCGAGAAGCTCGACAACTCCCAGCTGCCAGCGTGCAGGTAAAGGTAAATCAGCCCGACCAGCATGAAGATCGAGCCGAAGAACGTGTACAGGAAAAACTTGATCGTGGCGTAGACGCGTCGTGGTCCGCCCCAGACGCCGATGATGATGAACATCGGAATCAGCATCGCCTCGAAGAAGATATAGAACAGCAACGCATCCATCGCCGCGAATACGCCGATCATCAAACCTTCGAGCACGAGGAACGCGGCCAGGTATTGATTGACGTTTTTCTCGATGGCCTGCCACGCGCCGATGATCACGAGCACCGTGGTGAACGTGGTTAGCACGATCAGCGCAACCGAAATGCCGTCGGCACCGAGATGATAATTGGCGTGGATCGCGGCGATCCAGACATGCATTTCGGTGAACTGCATGACGCTGCGCATGTTGTACGGCAGCACCGAAACATCGCTGGCGTAATGCGTGTAAAGCGGAATGCTGACGAGCAAGGTGGCGAACGCAACACCCAACGCGAGCCAGCGCGACAGTTTCGGGCGATCGGCGCCGACCAGCAATAACGCCGCACCGCCCAGTATCGGCAGCCACATCAACGAACTCAACAGAGGCCAGGAAGTCATCATTGTTTTTTTCTTTCTCGGCGTCAGGAAACGTGTGGGACGAACCACCACAGACCGGCGAGCAACACCACCAGACCGAGGATCATCGCAAACGCGTAGTGATAGAGATAACCGGATTGCACGATACGCATCGCTCCGGCGGCGCGCGACACCAGCGCGGCGGAACCGTTGACGATGCCGTCATCGATGATCGCGACATCGCCGAATTTCCACAAGCCGCGCCCGAGCAACAACGCGCCGCGCGCGAACACCGCCTGATAGATTTCGTCGAACCAGTATTTGTGATCGAGCAGGTTGTAGAGTGGCAGCAATACGCGTTTGATCTTGTCGGCAACGCTGATGTTGAACAGATAAATGTAAGTCGCGACGGCGAAACCGGCGAACGCAAACAGGAACGGCAAGCCGAGGAATCCATGCAAGGTCGCGGCAAATACGCCGTGGAAATCCTTGCCGATTTCGGCGACGACATCGTTCGCTTCGCGCACATGGATCGCGCCGGCAAAATAGCCTTTGAACAGCATCGCGTCGATGGTCAATCCGCCGATCAGCAACGACGGAATCGCCAGCAGGATCAGCGGCACCGTGACCACCCACGGCGATTCGTGCGGTGCGTGTGCGAGATGACCCGGCTCATGATGGCCGTGATTGTCGTGACCGTCATCGTGGCCGTGTTCGACGACAAAACGCTCCTTGCCGTGGAACGTCAGATACAGCAAACGGAAGCTGTACAACGCCGTGACGAACACACCGATCAGCACGCAGAAGTACGCGTAGTTGGCGCCCCAGCGATGCGATTCGCCGACCGCTTCGATGATCGCATCCTTGGAGAAAAACCCGGCGAAACCCGGCATGCCGGTCAGCGCGAGCGTGCCGATCCACGCCGTGATGAACGTGATCGGCATGTATTTGCGCAGGCCGCCCATGTAGCGCATGTCCTGCTCGTGGTGCATCGCCATGATCACCGAACCGGCGCCGAGGAACAGCAGCGCCTTGAAAAACGCGTGGGTCATCAGATGGAACACTGCGGCCGAATACGCCGACACGCCAAGCGCGACGGTCATGTAGCCGAGCTGCGACAACGTCGAATATGCGATCACGCGTTTGATGTCGTTCTGCACGATGCCGATCAAGCCGGTGAAGAGCGCCGTGGTCGCGCCGATCACAAGCACGAACGACAACGCGGTCTCCGACAACTCGAACAGCGGCGACATGCGCGCGACCATGAAGATACCGGCCGTGACCATCGTCGCGGCATGGATTAGTGCGGAAATCGGCGTCGGGCCCTCCATCGAATCCGGCAGCCACACATGCAGCGGCACCTGCGCCGATTTACCCATCGCGCCGATGAACAACAAGATGCAGATAACGGTGGCCGCAC
>JANXUW010000423.1 GCA_025351985.1 Pseudolysobacter sp. | reverse complement strand
GATTCGACCACGACTGCCGGTGTCGCATCGCCGCCGCCGCGGCGTCGGCGTTGATCGCCGCCCCCGGTTGCAAGCCATTCAAACGCTGCGCCGGTCGCCGTGGCGATGGCCTGCAACCGCTCCACGCCGGGTTTGGTGCCGTCAGGATGCTCCCACTGCGCGACTGCGCTGGGGGTAACGCCGACGCGCTGCGCCAAGGCCGTCTGCGAAAGTTTGGCGTTGCGCCGGGCGAGCCGGATTCGATCCGCAAGACGGCCGATCTGCACTTTAGCTGTGCTTGAATTCTTCATATAGCAGTACTATTTCGTTAGTATCGCTGCACATTAGCACGTTGCCCCGATTGTTTTGGTGACGCACCTCCGGTAATTGAAAATACGGCGATCGTCGTGCTTGTCGATCAGGTGCGCGACAGTTGGAATTTGTGGCGATCCTGACAGATTGCGTTATGCATTACGGGAACCCGTGATCGTGCGTTAAACCCGGCCGATGCAAACGATGTTTCCCGGCGCAACATTCGCGCCACGCCGCTTGACAGCGCGTTCCAAGCACGAGTTTTCAACGCGGCTAGGCTGCAAATGCAAGCAAGATGCCTGAGGCGCGGGACGCGCAAAATTGCTGGCACAGAGCGTGCAGAGCTCACCGCAGATTTCGCAGCGGAGAAAAAAATGCGCCAGACAAAAAACAGCTTGATGATTCAGTTTGCCCTCATAGCTGCAGCGCTGGCCATCGGCCTGCCATCACTTGCGCAGACCACCGGCTCGCCGGCCACGCCAGCGGAAAATCGTGACGTCGGCTTCGTGCAGCAGGCGGGCGAGGGCGGTCTGGCCGAAGTAGAGCTCAGCCAGTTGGCACTGGTGTCTTCAGCATCGCCCGCAGTGAAAAATTTCGCGCAACAAATGGTCGACGCACACACCGCCAATAACAAGGAGCTGACCGTGGTAGCGGCGAAAGAAAATCTGCGCGCGCCGACCGACATGGATGCCGAGCACGTGCGTTTGAAGGCGCAATTGGCGACCAAGCAAGGCGCCGATTTCGATCACGCCGATATCGATGCGATGCGCAGCGATCACAAGAAAATGGCGACGCTACTCGAACAGACCCAGGGCAACGCAACCAACCAGGATATCAAGACCTTCGCGCAGAAAACCTTGCCGGTGGTCAGGCATCACCTGCAGATGGCGGAAGCATTGACCAGCAATTTGTAGTTGCAAGATTTTGACCAGGCGTAAAGCAAGAATCGTTCGGATGCGCGAGGTGCAAAACATCTCGCAAAAATCTCTCATCCGAATTCGCACATAGCAAAATCACAGGAGAAATCACATGGCATTAGGCACAATTTTATTGGTTGTTCTGGTATTACTTTTGGTTGGCGCGATTCCCAGCTGGCCGCATAGCAGGAGCTGGGGTTACGGCCCGAGCGGCGGGCTTGGCGCGCTCGTGCTGATCCTCGTCGTGCTATTGCTGATGGGTCGCATCTAGCGCGACCCAATCGCGATTGAACGGACATGAGAACTTTTGCCCACCTGCTCTTCGCGATGCTAATCGTGACGACAGCGGCCGGTTGTTCTGCGCTGCGTCCGGATTTTGTCAAACAAGCTTCAACGGCGCTGCCGCCGGTGATGGATACGCCGTCTGCGCGCTATATCTCGAGTGAGTTGAACGGGCATGCCGAGCAGTCGGGGTTCCGTCTGCTCGGCAACAACGTCAACGCATTGATGAGTCGTGTCGCGCTGGCAGACCATGCGCAACATTCGCTGGATTTGCAGTACTACATTTTCCACAACGATGCGACCGGGCGTTTGATCGCGCAACATCTGCTGACCGCGGCCGATCGCGGTGTGCGAGTGCGCATTTTGCTGGATGATCTGAATCTGACGGATGAAGATCATTTGCTCGACGCGCTTGACGCCCACGACAACATTGAAGTGCGGCGCTTCAATCCGTTCCAGACGCGCGCGCCATCGATGTTGTCGAAGATCGCGCAATTCGCGCTCGAAGGTCGGCGCCTGAACCGGCGCATGCACAACAAATCCTTCATTGCCGACAATACCGCGGCGATCATCGGCGGGCGCAATATCGGAGACGACTATTTCGGCGCCGACAAGGAAACGAACTTCCGCGATCTCGATCTGGTGGCGATAGGTTCTGTTGTCAAAGAGGCCTCGGAAATCTTCGATGACTACTGGAATTGCGCCGCCGCATTTCCGGTCGCCGCCTATAAAAATACCAGCGATACGCCGGCTGACCTGGAACGACTCCGCGCGATATTGAAGCGTGACGCTCGTGCGTTTGAGCAATCCGACTACGCTCTCGCTGCGCTCGAAGAGCTGCCGAAAGGTGCTACCGCGGACCGTCGCGGCGAATGGTTCTGGGGCGCGGCGATCGTGATCGCCGATCAGCCCGAAAAGATCGATGCGCGCGACGACAATCCGGCGTTGCGCATCGGGCCGAAACTGAAAACCATGATCGATGCCGCACGCAACGAAGTGCTGGTGATGTCGCCGTATTTTGTTCCGGGCGATAGTGGAACGAAGTTTTTGTCCGAGCTCGCTCAGCGTGGTGTGAGCACAAAAATCCTGACCAATTCGCTCGCTGCCACCGACGAACCCGCTGCGCATACCGGTTACGAAAGATACCGGCATCGACTGCTCGAAGCCGGCGTGGAACTATACGAGTTGCGTCCCGCGCCCGGCGAAAAACAATCTGCCACGGCGCGCGGAACATCATCCGGTGTGAGCCTGCATGCGAAGGCTGTGGTGGTGGATGATGCGCATGTCTTCGTCGGTTCGATGAATATGGATCAACGTTCTAAGTTGCTCAATACCGAGATGGGCGTGATCATCGATTCACCGGCGCTGGCACATGCGGTGAAGAAATTTTTCGACGACGCCAGCGCGCCGCAAAACGCGTTTCATGTCGTGCTGCGAGATTCGCCTGACTCGGATGCCCGCGCGGCGAAAATGGTGTGGTTATGGAGCAAGGATGGCGCGACCATGAGCGCCGATTCCGAGCCAGATGCGGCCAAAGGCCGTCGCTTCGAAGTATTTATGTTGCGGCTGCTGCCGATCGAAGGTTTGTTGTAATCGGCATCTCTGGCCATATCAAAATTTATGCAACGCTATCGTTATATGGTCCTTGCCTTCGTGCAAGAAAACTTGGCATTACAGGGGAAGAAAAATGAATACGACACGAATTATTGCCATCGTTCTGATCATTGGCGGCGCGCTCGGATTGGTCTATGGCGGTTTCAGCTACACGCGCGATACGACACCGGTCAAGCTAGGCCCGGTTGAACTGTCGGTGACGAAACACGAAACCGTCAACGTGCCGATATGGGCCGGTGTCGGCGCGATCGTTATCGGCGGATTGCTGCTTGGGTTCGGCAGCAAGCGGTCGTAATTTCGCCGACGTCGATCAGCTTCGAATGATCGATTATGCGGCGACTGCATACGCGTTGTAGCTTCGCCGTGGCGTGCAATTCTGACATCATCATTCGATTATTCAGCTGCAGAGGTTTGTCATCATGGAATATCGTCGTCTCGGTGCGTCCGGTTTACGCGTGCCCGTGCTGAGTTTCGGTACCGGCACGTTCGGTGGCACAACGGAATTTTTCAAAGCGTGGGGCAGCACCGATGTGGCGCAGGCCACGCGTCTTGTCGACATCTGTCTCGACCATGGCTTGAATTTATTCGACAGCGCCGATGTGTACTCGCGAGGCGCCGCCGAGGAAATTCTCGGCAAGGCGATCAAGGGTCGGCGCAACCAGGTGCTGATTTCGACCAAGGCGACGTTTCCGGTCGGCGACGGGCCGAACGATTACGGCGCGTCGCGTGTGCATCTGATCGATGCGGTCGACAAGGCGCTGATGCGTCTGGGCGTCGAGCATATCGATCTGTTCCAGTTGCACGGATTCGACGCGTATACACCGATCGAGGAAACGCTCGGCACACTCGACCGGCTTGTGCGAACCGGCAAGATTCGTTACATCGGCTGCTCCAATTTCTCGGGCTGGCATCTCATGAAATCGCTGGCCGTGGCGGAGCGCTACGGCTTTCCGCGGCATGTCGCGCACCAAGCGTATTACTCGCTGATCGGTCGCGACTACGAATGGGAGCTCATGCCGCTCGGCATCGATCAGGGCGTCGGCGCGATGGTCTGGAGCCCGCTCGGCTGGGGCAAACTCACCGGCAAGATTCGCCGTGGTCAACCGCCTGCCGCAGGCAGCCGCGCGAAAGACGGCGAAGGCACGGGGCCGGAAGTTTCCGACGAACGTTTGTTCAAGGTGGTCGATGCGCTCGATGCGGTGGCGGCCGAGGTCGACAAGTCGGTGGCGCAAGTCGCGCTGAACTGGCTGTTGCAGCGCCCGACGGTATCGAGTGTCATCATCGGTGCGCGCAACGAAGAGCAGCTCGTGCAGAATCTCGGCGCGGTCGGCTGGAATCTGAGTGCCGGGCAAGTCGCGCAGCTCGACGCCGCGAGTGCGCTCACGCCGGCGTATCCGACCTGGCATCAGAATGGTTTTCCGATGCTCGGCCACGTCGCGCGATAGCATTAAAATCAGCATCACTGGTGGCGACGTTTTGAAATCACGATCAGCGCAGCTTTGCGGTGATTATCGTGAACGCAGAGATTCGGCAATCCAATAATCTGCCTGCATATTGGGCGGCGTTTACGACACCGCCCAACGGCACAACCTCTGAAAAACTAGCGTCGTGAACGTCGCTGCGCCACACCGCCGAGCACGATTGCCAACGCCAGTCCAAGCAGCGCCAGCCAGTCGAGCGTCGGTACCGGAACCGCAATCACCGCCACCCTGACCACCGCGAAGCTGGTCGGATTGGCGGTGTCACCACCGACGCTCGGATCATTGGTCAAGGCGCTGGATTCGTTGCTGCCGTTGCCGTCCGCATCGAACTGTACCGAACCCTGATTGACGATGGTGCCGCTGGCGCTGGCATTGATCGTCGCGGTGATCGTGATCGTGACGCTGCCTGCCGCGGGAATGCCGCCGTTCCAATGCACAACGCCTGCGCCGCTGGTCGCG
>JANXUW010000403.1 GCA_025351985.1 Pseudolysobacter sp. | reverse complement strand
GTCGCGTCAGTCAACGAAGGCGAGATTTTCCGTTTCATCGAAAAGCCGTGGGATCCCGGTTATCTGCACGATGTGGTCGAGCAGGCGGCGCAGATCGCGTTGCAGGAATTCTCGTTGCCACGCTTGCCGCCGCCCACGTTGATCGCCTCCGGCCAAGTCCCGTCGTTACCGCACGCCGGCGCGAAACTGCTCGTGCTCGATGAGGATTCCGCAACATCGCGCCTGGTACGCGAGCTCGTGCCGGAAACGCTCGAAGTGCTGCATGCGGGCAACGTCGAACAAGCGCTGCAGATTCTCGGTGAGCACGAAATCACGCTTGTCATCGCCGAGCTGCGTCACCAGAAAGACGATATTCCCGGCACGCTGAAGATCCTCAAGAGTTTCAATCCGCACGTGCTCACGATCGTGGTCACACAGCTACGCGACAGCCGCAGCCTGATCGAGCTGATCAACCAGGGCCAGATCTACCGGTTCCTGCCCAAGCCGATCAGTCGCGAGCTGTTGCGCCGGAGCATCACCGCGGCACTCGAACATTACCTGCAACTGCGCAATACGCCGATCCTGCTGAAGCGCCATGTGGTCGAGGCGAGCAGGACCGATACCTCGTTGTCCTCACGCCTGCTCGACTACTGGCGCCGTGTGCGCGACAACGCACGCACCCGGGCCTGAAAAAACGGCTTGACCGCGTGCATCCCGGATTTCGACAACGCAAAAATGCCGTCATTCCAGCGCAGGCTGGAATCCATGTTGAGCTTGATTGATCGGCTTGAAATATCGCTACACATAGCAAAATCCAAATGGATTCCAGCCTGCGCTGGAATGACAAACCAGATTTCAACCCAACGCAAATTCACCGCCGCGCTGCAACGCCTGCTGGTACGCGGGCCGCGCGTGGATGCGCGCGAGAAACGCCGACAGTTTCGGATAACTCGCATCGAGTCCGCCGCGCGCCGCGGCCGCTTCGAGGGGGAAACTCATCTGAATATCGGCGGCGGTGATTTCATCGCCGGCAAACCATGTACTTTTTGCGAGTTCGGATTCCACGAAAGCCAGATGCCGTTTGATCTGCGGTGCGATGAACGAACTTTTGCCGCGCGCCGCGATCGCCTTCGCCACCGGCCGCACGAAAAATGGCATCGGCCCTTTGTCGATGCGGTCGAATACCAGCTTCAGCAACAACGGCGGCATCAACGAACCTTCGGCGTAATGCAGCCAGTAGCGATAACGCAAACGCTGCGGCGTGCCGGCGGCGGGAATGAGCGCGCCGTTGCCGTAACGCTCGACCAGATATTCGATAATCGCGCCGGATTCGGCGATCGTCAGCTCGCCGTCAGTGACCACCGGCGACTTGCCGAGCGGATGCACCGCGAGCAATTCCGGTGGCGCCAGCATGGTTTGTTTGTCGCGCGCATAAAACTTGATTTCGTACGGCAGCCCGAGTTCCTCAAGCAACCAGAGCACGCGTTGCGAGCGCGAATTGTTCAGGTGATGGACGATGATCATGGCAACTCCCGGTCGCAGTGATGGGCTGACGTTTGCAAAACAGCAACCGACGACAATGTCGGTGCGTTCGCTGCATTGAAGCATATTTATGCCGCTTGCAGGCCGGTAATGGCGGCTACTTCGGGATCAAGCTCTATCCTGCATGCGCCCTTGTCAGAGCGCCGGCTTTGCAGCAATCTGCGAGTTCGGTTTTTAGCCGCAATGGTGTTTCTGGAAAGTCCTGTAACTGTTCAATCATCCAATCGGGGGAATCATGGCAATCGAATTGCAAATGCTGGTGTGGAGCGTGGTATTGGGATTGGTCGTTATCGGCATCGCCGCGACCCTGGGAACACAGCAACGCGGCCTCGGCTGGAACGTCGGCGCGCGCGATGGCATTCCGGCGCCGCTGACCGGAATCGCCGCGCGCATGGATCGGGCGTCGCGCAATTTTCTCGAAACGTTTCCGTTCTTCGCCGCCGTCGTGCTGGTCGTGATCGTCACGCAGCACACGAATGCGAGCACCGCGCTCGGCGCGCAGTTGTATTTCTGGGCACGTGTGGCGTACGTGCCGATTTATGCAGCGGGCATTCCGTATCTGCGCACCTTGGCATGGGCGGTTTCGATCGTCGGTCTCGTGAAGATCCTGCTGGCGTTGTTCTGATCGCGGCGCACGCACTTCGCGCTTTCACCACGCTGATAATTGCAGGGAAATCGCCGTCATGGCGCAACGTTTGAACGCCATCGCCCTGGTCGTGCGCGACTACGACGAGGCGATCGATTATTACACGCGTGTACTCGATTTCACGCTGGTCGAAGATACCCAACTCAGTCCGGAAAAACGCTGGGTGTTGATCGCGCCACCGGGTTCGAGCCAGCCGCAACTGCTGTTGGCCAGGGCCGCGAATGACGAGCAAGCCACGCGTATCGGCAACCAGACCGGCGGTCGGGTTTTCCTGTTCCTGCATACCGACGATTTTTGGACCGACTACCGGCGCATGCTTGAGCGTGGCGTGCGTTTTTGCGAAACACCGCGCGAGGAAAGTTACGCCACCGTCGTTGTGTTCGAGGATTTGTACGGCAACCGCTGGGACTTCATCGAGATGAAGTCGTGATGACTAAAATCACTCTCCGCATCGGTTTGGTTCGGTTTCGCCGAGCTCGAAACGCTTGCGGTAAATGAAACGATGATGCGGATTTCGATCCGTTTCATGAAGCAGAAAAATCACTGACAGGGGGAAGTGTCATGGCATTCAAGCCAGATCCGAACAATTATTATTATCTCGTGGCGCGGCACAGCGGCAAGGTGCTCGAAGTGAACGGCGAATCGACTGCGGCCGATGCCGTGATCCAGCAGAACGTGCCCACCGGCAAGCAAAACCAGCATTTCAAGTTTGATGCTGCGGGCGATCATTTGTACGCGATCCGCCCGCGCCAATCGAGCCTGGTCGTCGATGTCTACGGCGCCGTGTCGGATGACGGCGCGAAGATCGTGCAGAGCGGTTGGCATGCCGGCAGCAATCAGCGTTTTCGCCTGATCGATGCGGGTAATGGTTATTATTTCATCCAGGCCGAACATAGCGGCAAGTTCCTCGATGTGCTGGGCTGGTCGCAGGAGGCCGGTGGTCCGGTGGTGCAGCACCGCACCTATTTCACTGGCGACACTACCAACCAGCATTTCCGCCCGGTGCTGGCGACGAACGACATCAGCACGAGTCTGCTGCCGCAGTTCAAGCGACCGATGGAACTGGCCCGCGACGTGGCCATGGGTGCGATCGGTCTGATCCCGGAAATTGGTGGTGCGGTCAAGTTCGTCACCGGCATTTTCTGGCCGGACTCGTCGCTGAAAATGTTCTGGGATCAGATCACCAGCTACGTCGATCGCGTCGTCGAATCGAAGATTTCGCACGAGCGTATCGTCAAGCTGCAGCTCTCGCTCGAAGCGGCGCGCATTAACCTGGCCGCGTTCAATGATTTGGTAACCGGCGCGGAAAAGGCGGCGATGATGAATGCCGTCATCGTCAGTCTGAATACCGAGGACCGGCCGTTTTTCCGCGACGTCGATCCCGAAAAAACCGTGACCTACCTCATGACGATGGGCACGCTCAAGCTGACGTTGTTGCGTGAGCGCCAGCGCAACTACGCCGCGATTGCCGCGCTGGCGAAAGACGACAATGCCGCCGCGCATCTCAAAACGCTGAAGGAAGCGGTGAAGGAATATACCGGTGCCGCGCAGCGGTTTCGCGCCGACCTGCTCAAGCGCCGCCTCGACAATCTTTCCGGCGTCACGCGATACGATGGCAGTCGCGGCATGTTCGTCGATTTTGGTGTGAAGGATCCCGCCGACGAGCGTGAACAACGCGCCGGCACGATGTATGCCTGGCGCGTCTATCCGCCGTTCCACGCGCAGCAGATGCGCGCTGCCGAAACAAAACTGCTGCCGGCCTGCAAGGCGCTGGTGAAGGCGCAATACGGGGCCGAACTCGATGCGTTGCTGGCGGCATCGCGCATCTGGAATTCATATCTGCCGGATAGCCCCGCGCCACCGGAAAAAATCGTGCGTGTCGCGATTGGCCCGTTCGGCGGCAATATTTTCGACGCGGTAGATCTGAGCAACGGCACCGACATCAAGGGCGTTCGCATCTATGCCGAACGCGCAGTGCGCGGCCTGCAGGTGAAAGGTGCCGCGGGCTGGGGACCGTTGATCGGACGCGCCGCAGGCAACAAGCACGAATTCGAACTTAAAGTCGGCGAGCGTATCGTGTCGGTTTACGGCAGCACCAACCCGCAGCTTTCGGCGATCACTTTCGAGACCAGTTTCGGTGCGCGCATCAGCGCTGGTGACAGCGGCGCCGGCACACATCCGTGGAGCGCCGACGTGCCGCCCGAACTCGAAGCCGCACTGATGCGTATCACTGCATCGCCCGGTGAGGACGGCGTCGAGGGCATCACTCTGCACTGGGATTACAAGTTGATCGGCGAATATCCGGCAGTCGCGCGCCCGCGAATCACGGCGAAAAAACGCAAGGCCGCTGCGGCGAAAAAAACTTCGCGTATCGCGGCGAAGAAATCCGGCACGAAGGTCGCAAAAAAAGCTGCACCCGTGGCTGTGAAAAAAGCCAAGCCGCCGGTGGTCAAGAAATCCAAACCCACCATCGCCAGGACAAAAGCGCGTCCGACCGCGGAGAAAACCGGAGTTGCAATCGTTAAGAAACCGGCGCGCGTGGTATCGAAAAAAATTGCGCCTGTCGTCACCAAGAAAGCCGAGCGCCCGGCAGCGAAGAAAGGCAAGTCGACCACGGTTGGAAAAACCACACTTGTTGCAGCGAAGAAAACACGCTCATCCGCAGTGAAGAAGAACGCTACCGCGAAGAAGGCAACCGTTGCGTCAGCAAAGAAAGCCAAGTTGGTCGTCGCGAAGAAATCGCTGCGCGGCCCGGTGAAAAAAACCACGGTTGCCGTTGCGACCAAAAGCAAACAAGTGTCAGCAAAGAAAGCCAAGCCGGTGGCCTCAAAAAAAACCACGCGTGTAGCAGTCGGTAAAACCAAGCGCGTGCGGTAACACGGTCTGACGATGGCGAATCCCCGGATCGATCGTTCCGGGACTCGCCATCGTCTTGTCAGTTCGCGTTATTGTCTTTTGGGTCTTTCCCGTTTCGGAATCGAATATCACACGCTGATTTTACGCGCGATGCATTTCCACGATTTCTCCATAATTGCACCGTTACACACGCGTAATCTATCCCTCACCGAAGTGCGCTTGGGGAAGGTGCTCGGTTCTGACGAATGCCATTGGCCGCGTTTCATCTGCCGCCGATATTCGCCTATCCAACTGGGGGAGAGTTCGAATGAAAAAATTATTCTTGCCGATGTGGCTGTCGATCGCGGTGTGTTCGAGCACGGTTATATTTGCGCAAGCAGCGCCGCCACCGCCACCTGGACCGGCGCACGATCCGGGCGTACGCGCGGCGAGTGTCGGTGCGGGTGCACCGTTGTCGACGTTGAGCGTCGAGGAGCTGCAATTTTTCACTGACGGACTCGCGCGTTTCAACCAAGTCGATTCGGTCAGTGGCAGTATTCCGGGCGAACCCGGCATCGGCCTCGGGCCGACGTTCAACGCCAACAGTTGCGGCAGTTGCCACGCCCAGCCATCGACCGGCGGCACCAGTCCGAGCAGCAACGCCTATCCGCATATCGGGCCAAATCCGCAACTGGCGATTGCCAAACTCGATGGTGCGAGCAACACGATTCCGCCGTTTCTGAGCAGCGATGGTCCGGTACGCGAAGCACGCTTTCCATTCGTCGTGAATGCGAATGGCAGCCTCAGCCAGACTGCGGATGGCGGTGTGCATGCACTCTTCAGTATCAGCGGGCGGCACGATGCGGTCGGCTGCAATCTGCCGCAGCCGAATTTCAATCAGATGCAGCAGCTCGGCAATCTGACGTTTCGCATTCCGACGCCGGTGTATGGCGCCGGCCTGATCGAAAATATCGCCGATGCGACGATCCTCGCCAACCTGGCGGCGAATACGTCGCTCAAGCAGCAGCTCGGCATCGTCGGGCATCCGAACAGCAGCGGCAACGACGGCTCGATCACACGTTTCGGCTGGAAGGCGCAGAACAAATCGCTGCAGATTTTTTCGGGCGAAGCCTACAACGTCGAGATGGGCGTGACCAACGAATTGTTCCCGAACGAACGCGCCAATCCGCCGGCAAGCTGCCAGCTCAATCCGACGCCGGAAGACCTCACGAATTTTTCGCTGAGCGGCAGTTCGATTGCCAGCGACACGGTGGCGTTTTCGAATTTCATGCGTTTCCTCGCGCCGCCGGTTGCATCGACTTCAGGCATTCCCGGCAACCCTCCGGCGCAATCCTTCAGCAACGGCAAAGCGATGTTCGCGCAGGTGCATTGCGATACATGCCATACGCCGGTACTGCAAACGGCCGTGTCGATTTATACGCCCGGCTTGAGCAAACAAGACGCCGCGCTGTATTCCGATTTGCTCGTCCACAACATGGGCTCGGGCCTGGCCGATCAGATCAGCCAGGGCGCTGCCGGTCCGGCCGAGTTCCGCACCGCGCCGCTGTGGGGCGTGGGCCAGCGGATATTCTTTTTGCACGACGGTCGCGCGACCCCGCAGAACGGCGGTTTGCTCGCTGCGATCCAGGCGCATTCGAGTGCAGGTTCGGAAGCCAATGCGGTGATCAAATCCTTCAATGCGTTGAGCAATCAACAACAGCAGGATCTGATGAATTTTTTGCGGTCGCTTTGACGTTGCTGCGGCCAAAAACAGTGACATCTCGATAGTCTTTTTTGCTCGTCATTCCAGCGAAGGCTGGAATCCATCTTGATCTGAGACGGAAGTCAAAATGGATTCTAGCCTTCGCTGGAATGACGAAATATTTTCAATTTTGGCTGTGAGTTTTATAGCGCAGCGCTTACCAGCAGATCGCTCATCGCAAACGCATGCGCTACCATCGACGCAGTGTTTTACTGCCGCCGGACAAACGCATGAGCTCACGCGAAGCCTACCGCCATTTCCTGCCGATCAGCACGCGCTGGAAAGACAACGACGTCTACGGCCATGTCAACAACGTCGAGTACTACAGCTATTTCGACACGGTCATCAACAGTTACCTGATCGGCGCGGGTGTGCTCGATATTCATGCCGGCGCGCTGATCGGCGTGTGCGCCGAATCGCATTGCAAATTTCTCGGCGAGATCGCGTTTCCCGAAACCATCGACGCCGGATTGCGTGTCGAACATCTCGGTAATTCCAGCGTGCGTTACGGCATCGGATTGTTCCGCCGCGACCAGCCAGCGCCGGCAGCGCAGGGCTGGTTCGTGCATGTCTTTGTCGATCGGCTGACGCGCCGGCCGATAGCGTTGCCGACCGATCTTCGCGCCGCGCTCGAACATCTTTTTGTGGCGCCGACAGCATGAAAGTCCGTGCCGCGGTATTGCGCGAGATGGGCTTGCCGGCACCGTATGCCGAATCGTTGCCGCTGCGGATCGAGACTGTCGAACTCGCACCGCCCGGTGCCGGCGAAATCTGTGTGCGTGTGCTTGCGGC
>JANXUW010000383.1 GCA_025351985.1 Pseudolysobacter sp. | reverse complement strand
GTTGTTGAACGGATTGCCGCAAGCCCTCCCCCTGTGGGCTTGCGGCACATCTCATTATCAGAGTTTGAGGCGCAAGGTCAGCCGCAATTCGCGCGGCTCGCCCGGGTGCACGGTGATGCCGCTCGGCACGAGCGGGCTGCCCGGTGAAATCCGGTAATCCTGCCCATACGCAATGTCGTAATACTTGCGATCGAACAGGTTCAGCACATCGAGCGACAACGCCGCCCAGTCGTTCAACTGGCGCTGCACACGCAGGTTGGCGACGAGTGCAGACGGCGCACGCAGGCTGCCGTCCTGGGTCAGCGGATAACCGCCGATGTAGCGGAATTTCAAATCGCCCGACCACGACCCGAGATCGTGTGCGCTGATACCGACTGAGGCGACCTTGCTCACCGCATTTGGAATCTGATCGCCGACATCGCCATTGTCGTTATTGTTGGCGTAGCGCGCGCGCGTCCACGCGAGGTCCGCATCAAACAACAACCATTGGTTGATCACCATGTGATTGTTCCACTCGATGCCGTAGCGCTTGCTCGCGCCGTTGGCTTCGGTGCCACCGGAATCGGCGGCGTACAGCAGTTCGGACGCGCTGTTCAAACTCCATAGTGCGAGCGAACTTTGCAGGCCCGGCACGATCTCCGTGCGCAGGCCGAGCTCCTTGCCAAAACTGCCGACCAATGCCGGCGCGCGTGTGATCGGTTCCTGCGTGATCGGATCGAATTGACTGACCGCGCCACGCGCATCGTTGCTATGAAATCCGTTGCCGACATTGACGAAAAATTCGGTCTTGCGCCACGGCCCGAAGATCAGTGAAAGTTTTGGCGAGACGCGATTGTCGGAAACCTTGCCGCTGTTCGGTGCATACGATTGCGAGGTCACATCGAGCGAGATCGCATCCGCGCGCAAGCCCGCGAGGCTGCGCAACCAGTCGGTCCAGACCGTGGTGTTCTGGACGTACAACGCAGCTTCGGTTTCGTCGACAAGATTATCGGTAACGGTCGCAAATGGCACACGCGCCTGCGTATCCAGCAACGACACATGGATCACATCGTGGCACACTTGCGCGCCGATTTCGGTCACTGATTCGTGGCCGAACAACGTATGTTTCCAGCCGCGTGCGAACTTGCCGCCGAGAATGTTGCGCGCATCGCGCTGATTGAACTGATCGCCCATCTCCGGATTGGCTTCGAAATAGGTGAAGTTCGACCAGAGTTGCAAGCGGTAGTGTTCGAAATACGCCGACGTCTTGAGGTAGCCGTCGTTGTCCTGCGTGTGCCATTCGCCGGAAAAAATCTGTCGCGCCGAACGGCCGCCATCGGTCGGATCGAGCGCGCAGAAACGGCACAGCGCGCCGGACTGGATCAGCGCCAGCGGCACCTGGTCGGTCGAGCGCCAGTGCGCATCGTAGGCCAGCGCTTCGAGCGACCAACCGAGGTCGGCATTGCCGTCACTCGCACGCAACAGGCCGTTGAACTTGTGGATGTCTTCCGGCAGTTTCCACGGCCCGTTGTTCTGCGACACTTCCAGTGCAGCGAGTAGCGTCGGGCCGCTACCGTTGCCCGCGGGCGTGGCGAACGGCAGCGGCATCGACGCCGCGGCGAGCATGCGCCGATAGCCGTTTTCGCCGAGACTGAGATCGAGGATCGGTCGATCCAGCACGTTGCGATATTGAATATCCGCCGAACCGGCCGACGCGAAATCGCCGTTCTGCGCAAAGTACGGGCCCTTGCGATATTCGATGCGATCGACCAGTTCGGGAATCAGGAAATTCAGATCGCTATAGCCCTGGCCGTGGCCGTTGGTCGGCATGTTGACCGGCACGCCATCGACGCTCGTGGCGAAATCGGTGCCGTGATCGAGGTTGTAACCGCGCAGAAAATATTGATTGGCCTTGCCGTCGCCGGAGTGCTGCGTAACCACGAGACCGGGAATCGATTCGAGCACTTCGCCGGGACGCAGTAGCGGAATATCCTGCAGCAGCGTGCCGAGGATCACGCCCTGCGAAGCCGCATCCGATGTGCCCACGGCGTTGTCGTAATGTCCGATCACATCGATCGGTTGCAACTTGTTGACGGACGTATCTGCAGCACCGGCGGCGTCCGGTTGCGCGGGTTCGGATTCCTCCGCGCGCCCCTGTGCAACAGCCGTGGCCAAGATCGCTGCAAGCAGCAGCGACATCGCCGGAAATCGTTTTCTATCGCGATAATAAAATGCGGCGCCCATACAAAATCCGTCGTGCAACTTGTGCAATAGTGGCGCGCATTGAGTGCTTGTGGCTGTGAATGTAATGTCTGCAAATACGTGGCTTACAAATTTGGTGCGAAAGACGGCATGACTCCCACATCGTCCATCGGCTATTCGGGCACGCCGCTCGCCAAGAAACTCGGCATCAAGGAAGTCAGCCGGGTTTTGCTGATCGATGCGCCGCCCGAATTTATCGACTGGCTGACGCCTTTGCCGCAAGGTGTGATTTTCGACGATACGCTGAACACGGATCTCGATATCGTGATCGTTTTCGCACTGCGCAAAACCATGCTCGCGCAGCACTTGTCACGTTACCGGAAAGCGATCCGCGCGAATGCGATGATCTGGACATGCTGGCCGAAAAAATCCTCCGGCGTGGCCAGCGATATCAGCGAAGATATCATCCGCGAAATCGCCCTGCCGATCGGCCTCGTCGATATCAAGGTTTGCGCGATCAGTGCGGTATGGTCGGGATTGAAACTTGTCATCCGCAAGGAACTCCGCTGAGGATATGTCGTCGCCTCGGTCACATGTGCAACACCCGAAATAGTCACTACTGGAGAAAATCGTCGTGTCTACCGATGTAGTTATTCGCCCGATCGAACGTCGCGATTTCGCTGCCTGGTCGGTATTGTGGGATGGCTACAACGCATTCTATGGACGCAGCGGCGCCACCGCGCTGGCGCCTGAAATCACGCGGATGACGTGGTCGCGCTTCTTCGATGCCTATGAGCCGGTGCATGCACTGGTCGCAGAAAAGAACGGCGAGTTGCTCGGTCTTGTGCACAGCATTTTTCATCGCAATACGATCATGCTTGGTCCCACCTGCTACCTGCAGGATCTTTTCACCAGCGCGGCCGCTCGCGGCAAAGGCGTCGGTCGCGCGCTGATCGAGGCGGTGTATGCGCACGCAAAAACCGTCGGCGCAACACGCGTGTACTGGCACACGCATGAAACCAACCAGACCGCGATGGCGCTGTACGACAAGGTCGCCGCGCGCACGGGTTTCGTCGTTTACGCAAAAAATCTCTGAGCATCGAATCGCGATGATACCGTTCTCGAATCCCGAGGTGGCGCGTATTTTCGACGCGTATCCACCAGCGTTGCGCGACAAACTGCTGGTCTTGCGCGCACTGGTGTTCACAACGGCTGCAAGTACCGCGGGCGTGGGCGAAATCGAAGAAACGC